>CAZTHV010000020.1:10551-19432 GCA_964613165.1 uncultured Marmoricola sp. | reverse complement strand
CGCCCCAGAGGACGGGGTCGATGTCTTGGTAGACGATCTCCACGATCTGCCGGGGCAGATCGTCCAGGGAGACGCCTTCGGGGTGCGGTCGCGCCTCGATCTCGGCCAGCGCCGCACGCACCTGGTCCAGGCGCTGGTGACGGTGGGCGATGTAGTGGTCCAGAACCGCAAGGGCGTCGTCGATGACCGGGCCGTGCCCCGGCAGGATCGTGGTCGCCTCGCGGGACTCCGCCAGGGCATGCAGTCGGTCGAGCGAGTCCAGATAGGCGCCGAGCTGGCCGTCCGGGTGAGCCACGACGGTGGTGCCCCGCCCGAGCACCGTGTCGCCGGTGAGCAAGGCGCCGTCGGCCGGCAGGTGGAAGGAGAACGAGTCCGCGGTGTGGCCGGGCGTGCCGACCACCCGGATCTCCAGGCCGTCGACCTCGACGACATCCCCGTCGGTGAGGCCCTCGCTGCCCAGACGGTACGTCGGGTCGAGGGCTCGGACGCCGCAGCCCATCCGCTCGGCGAAGGCGCGCGCGGACTCGGAGTGGTCCAGGTGGTGGTGGGTGAGCAGCACCGCCGCCACCTCGCCGGCAGCCTCGGCGACCGCGTCCAGGTGCGCCTGGTCCGGCGGCCCCGGGTCGATCACCACCGAGCGCCGGCCACCGGGCTCACGCAGCACCCAGGTGTTGGTGCCGTCGAGCGTCATGATGTTCGGGTTGGGCGCCAGCACACAGGTCGCCCGCTCGCCGAACGAGCCGCCGGTCCAGGTCATGCGGGCCCCCACTGGGCCGCCCGGTCTCGGGTCGCCAGCAGCTCGGCGGCGTTGGGCGGCGCGGACAGCATCAGTCCCTCGCCCTCGTCGAGGGTCACCACCTCCGGGCAGAACATCTCCACACGACGATCCGCCGATGCCTCCAGAAGCGCGGCCGGGTCGGCGTACTGGGCCACGTCGAGGCAGCTCAGGTACGTCGGTGGCAGCATCAGCACGTCCTGGGTCTCGGCTTGCTCGACCGCCTCGATCGCCGGCAGCCACGCCACGAGATCGGACTCTCCGGACACGTCGCGGGTGTGCTGGCCCTCCGGCAGCTCGGCGACGAAGAACCAGGTGCGGTAGCGCCTCGGCTCGAAGATCGGGGTCAGCCAGCCCGACCAGGCGCCCAGAAGGTCGGTGCGCAGCACCAGGCCGCGCCGGTCGAGGAAGTCGGTGAGGGACAGCTGGTGCGCCTCGAGCGCCTGGCGGTCGGCCTCCCAGTCCTCTCCGGTGGTGTCGGCCACGACCGAGCTGGCGGACTCGCCGGCCAGCAGGACACCGGACTCCTCGAAGGTCTCGCGCACCGCCGCGCACACCAGCGCGCGAGCGCTGTGCTCGTCGACGCCGAGCTGCTTCGCCCAGTCTGCGGGGGACGGCCCGGCCCAGCCGACGACGTGGTCGAAGTCGCGTGGGTCGACGCCGCCGCCGGGGAAGACGTACATGCCCCCGGCGAAGGCCATCGATGTCTGCCGGCGCAGCAGGTACACCTCGGGGCCCCGCTCACCGCGTCGGGTGAGCACCACCGTGGCGGCGTCACGCGGCTCCGCGGGCTCCTTGCGCCCGTCGACGAAGGCCGCCGCGACGTCGGCGAAGTCCGCCGGCAGTCGGACGACTCCCACCATGCCCTCTCGACCTCGACCCTCTAGACCTCGACGAGCAGCTCGACCTCGACCGGGGCGTCAAGGGGGAGCACCGCGACGCCGACCGCGGAGCGGGCGTGGCGGCCGGCCTCGCCGAACACCTCACCGAGCAGCTCGGAGACACCGTTGGCGACGGCCGGCTGGGCGGTGAAGTCGGGCGTCGAGGCGACGAAGGCGACGACCTTGACGACGCGCTTGACCGCGGAGAGCTCGCCCACCTCGGCGCGGATGGCGGCCAGCGCGTTCAGCGCGCACTGGCGGGCGCACTCGACGGCCTCCTCCTGGCTGACCGCGCCGCCGACCTTGCCGGTGTGCAGCAGTTGGCCCTCGCGCATCGGCAGCTGGCCGGAGGTGTGGACATGCCGACCGGTCCGCACGGTGGGGACGTAGGCGGCCACCGGGGCAGCCACCTCGGGGATGGCGAGGCCGAGTCCGACCAGGCGCTCTTCTGGAGTGCTCATCGCGTCCCTTCCGTCTATTCGCTCGGTCGCTTCAGGAAGGCGACCAGCCCGCCCTGCTCGTTGCGCTCGACGTGGACCAGCTCCCAGCCGTCCTCGCCGAAGTTGTTCAGCATCAACGTCTCGTTGTGGAGCGGGATCGGAGCCACCTGGTACTGCCATTTGGTGAGTGGGCGCTGCGTCATGACGCCGATGCTAGAGCAGCGTCGCCGTGTCGCTCCCACGCGGTCACCCGCCGGCCGACCAGGCGGTGCCTCGTGCGCTGCGCGCCTGACCCCGGATGCCGGAATCTCCTAGGATTCCGCCCATGCCCGACTTCCCGAAGGTGCAGCTGCACATCGTCACGGGCAAGGGCGGCACCGGCAAGTCCACGGTGGCGGCCAGCCTCGCCCTGGCGATCGCCTCACGGGGCAAGACCGTCCTGCTGTGCGAGGTCGAGGGCCGCCAGGGGATCGCGCAGATGTTCGACGTGGCACCGCTGCCGTACGAGGAGCGGCTGCTGGCGAGGGGCGCGAGGAGCCCGCTGGAGCGGCCCGGGGAGGCGCGCGGCGACGTCTACGCCCTGGCGATCGACGCCGAGGCCGCGCTGCTGGAGTACCTCTCGATGTACTACCGCCTCGGCCGGGCCGGACGCGCGCTCGACCGGTTCGGGGTGATCGACTTCGCCACCACGATCGCGCCGGGCGTGCGCGACGTGCTGCTGACCGGCAAGGTGTACGAGGCGGCGCAGCGCAACGTCCGCAACAAGGGCGCCCGCACGTACGACGCCATCGTGCTCGACGCCCCGCCCACCGGGCGGATCGCCCAGTTCCTCAACGTGAACGACGAGCTCGCCGGTCTCGCCAGGATGGGCCCGATCAAGGGCCAGGCCGACACCGTGATGACCCTGCTGCGCTCCGAGCGGACGGCGGTGCACCTGGTGACCGTGCTGGAGGAGATGCCCGTACAGGAGACCGTCGACGGCGTCGCCGAGCTGCGCAAGGCCGGCCTGCCGATCGGCGGCATCGTGGTCAACCTGGTCCGGCCGCAGGACCTCGACCAGGATGCCCGGGCCAGCCTGCTGTCCAGCGCCGTCGACAAGGCCGCGCTGACCAGGACGCTCGCCTCGGCGGGGATCGAGGTCACCGACAACCTGGTCGACGTCCTCGTCGCCGAGGGCCGCGACCATGCCGAGCGGCGCCGCCTGGAGGACGAGCAGCGAGCGCTGGTGGCCGCGGTCGGTGTGCCGACGTACGAGCTGCCGCGCCTGCCCACCGGAGCCGACCTGACCGGGCTCTACGAGCTGGCCGAGGCACTGTGCGAGCAGGGGCTGGCATGAGCGCGCGCGCCCGGCAGCGGACCTCGCGGGTCGGTCCGCTCGCCGCCACCCACGAGCCGGTTCCCCACCTGGACATCGACGCGCTGCTGGACGACCCGGCCACCCGGATCGTGGTGTGCTGCGGCTCCGGCGGCGTCGGCAAGACCACCTCGTCGGCCGCGATCGCGCTCCGGGCCGCCGAGCGGGGCCGCAAGGCCGTCGTGCTCACCATCGACCCGGCCCGGCGTCTCGCCCAGTCCATGGGCATCGAGGCGCTGGACAACGTGCCCCGGCCGGTCCCCGGCGTCGGTGGCAGCGGCTCGCTGGACGCGATGATGCTGGACATGAAGCGCACCTTCGACGAGGTGGTGGAGAGCCAGGCCAGTCCCGAGAAGGCGCAGCAGATCCTCGACAACCCGTTCTACGTCGCCGTCTCCAGCTCCTTCGCCGGGACGCAGGAGTACATGGCGATGGAGAAGCTCGGACAGCTCGACCAGGACGCCCGCGCCTCCGGGCGCTGGGATCTCATCGTCGTGGACACCCCGCCCTCACGCAGCGCCCTGGACTTCCTGGACGCACCGGAGCGGCTCTCCAGCTTCCTCGACGGCAGGTTCATGCGGCTGCTGCTGGCACCCGCGCGGGGGCCGGCCCGGCTGATGAGCGCCGGCTTCGGACTGGTGACCAAGGCGATCACCAACATCATCGGCGGGCAGGTCCTCTCCGACATGCAGGCCTTCGTGGCCGCGTTCGACACCCTCTTCGGCGGGTTCAGGCAGCGCGCGCAGCGGACCTTCGAGCTGCTCCAGGCCGACGGCACCGCCTTCCTGGTGGTGGCGGCACCGGAGCCGGACGCGATGCGCGAGGCGGCGTACTTCGTGGAGCGGCTCAGCGCGGACGACATGCCGCTGGCCGGCCTGGTCGTGAACCGGGCGAATCCGAAGCCGGCCGGCGACCTGAGCGCAGCGACCGCGATGGCGGCGTACGAGCGACTGCGGGACGCAGCGGACGAGCAGAGCCGGCTGGCGGCGGGGCTGCTGCGGCTGCACGCCGAGCGCACGCTGCTGGTCGAGCGGGAGACTCGGCTGCGGGAGCGATTCGCGACCGGGCACCCGGATGTGGCGACCCTGGTGGTGCCGGCGCTGTCGACCGATATCCACGATCTCGACGGACTGCGCAGGATCGGCGACCTGATGGCCGACGACGGGTCCGGGATCGGGTAGGGGCCTCCGCACCCGGCATGACACCGGGGTCAAAGGCCAGCATGAATTTGGTCGGGCGGTCAGGCGGTCCGCGCGCCGGCGGCGTGCGCGTCCTTGGCGGCCTCGAACAGCGCGCGCCACGAGGTCACGTTCGGGCGGCGGCGGAGGACGGCTCGGCGCTCACGCTCGGTCATCCCGCCCCAGACGCCCCACTCGATGCGATTGTCCAGCGCCTCCGCGAGGCACTCAGCGCGCACCGGACAGGCTGCGCAGACCAGCTTCGCCTTGTGCTGCTCGGCTCCCCGCACGAAGAGCTCGTCGGGACTCGCCTGCTTGCACGACGCGACCGCCGTCCATTCCTCGTTCCAAGACATCTCGCTCTCCCCCAAGTCGATGCCCGACGGTGGCCGGGCGCCCCACTGTGGCAACACTGAGACATTCGGCATTGACACTGCTTGCCTGAGCGACTCTGTGCGAATAGCCCGAATTGACTAGTTCGTCATAGGCCGACCGGTGGGGGCCCCGGCTCGACCGGATCGGCGGACTACCGAGGGTCACCTAGAATCGTCGCCATGCCCTCTCGACCCGCCGGCCAGCCCACCGTGACCGGGCAGCTGGTCACCCTGGTCGCGATCTCGGCGCTGATGGGCATCCTCGTGGCCGGACTGGCGATCCCGTTCGCCGGAGCCATCGGCCTGGGCGGGCGTGCCCTGGAGAGGACCACCAAGAGCCTGCCCGAGAAGCTCGAGGCCGACCCACTCGCCCAGCGCACCCGGGTGCTGGACTCCGAGGGCAAGCTGATCGCGACCTTCTACGACCAGAACCGGGTCAACGTCCCGCTCGACAAGGTCGCCGAGATCATGCGCCGGGCGATCTTGTCGATCGAGGACGACCGCTTCTACGAGCACGGCGCAATCGACCTCAAGGGCACGCTGCGCGCGTTTCTCACCAACCAGGCCAACAACGGCGTGACGCAGGGCGGCTCCTCGATCACCCAGCAGATGGTCAAGATGACCTTGATCAACCAGGCCAGCACCAAGGCCGAGCGCGAGGCCGCCACGGCCGACACCTACCAGCGCAAGATCCAGGAGCTGCGCTACGCCATCGGGTTCGAGCAGCGCTATTCCAAGGACCAGATCCTCGAGCGCTACCTCAACATCGCCTACTTCGGCGACGGCGCGTACGGCATCCAGGCGGCCGCGCGGCACTACTTCAGCCGCAACGCCGGCAAGCTCACCCTTTCGCAGGCGGCACTGCTCGCCGGGCTGGTGAAGAACCCGGTCGGCTACGACCCGACCCGGTTCCCCGAGAAGGCCCTGGCCCGCCGCACCGTCGTACTGAACCGGATGGCCCAGCTGGGCGTGATCACCGGCGCCGAGGCCAAGGAGGCCGCTGCCACGGAGCTCGGTCTGAAGCTGACCCCGATGCGCAACGGCTGCCTGGGCTCCAAGGCGCCGTTCTTCTGCGACTACCTCCGCCGCTACCTGCTGGCCGACCCCGCTCTCGGCGAGACCGAGTCCGAACGGGCGCAGTTGCTCAACGCGGGCGGTCTGACCATCAGGACCACGCTGGACCAGCGCTTCCAGCAGGCAGCCGACGCCTCGACCGCGGCTCACGTCCTCCCCACCGACAACGCCATCGGCGCGCTGGCGATGGTGCGACCCGGCACCGGCGAGGTCATGGCCATCAGCCAGTCCCGGCCGATGGGACGCAAGGCGAAGCAGGGCCAGACCTTCCTCAACTACGTCGTCGACAGCAAGTACGGCGACGCCAACGGCTTCCAGGCCGGATCGACGTTCAAGGTGTTCGTGCTCGCCGCGGCGCTGGAGCAGGGCATGTCCCCCGGCACCTCGTTCAACTCACCGCCGCGGCTGGACATCCCGCAGAACGAGTTCCAGACCTGCGACGGCCCGTACCCGGTCTACAAGCCGTGGCCGGTCCGCAACTCCACCGGCAGCGGGACCTTCAACATGTACTCGGGCACGCAGAAGTCGGTGAACACCTACTTCGCCCAGCTGGAGAAGGAGACCGGGCTGTGCCAGCCGTACGAGCTGGCTCGCAAGATGGGCGTCGACCTCACCGATCCCGACGACGAGCGGCTCCCCTCGTTCGTGCTCGGCGTGGCCAACGTGAGCCCACTGGAGATGGCCAGCGCCTACGCCACCCTGGCCGCACGGGGCAAGCACTGCGACACCCGGCCGGTCACCGAGATCCGCAACAGCGCGGGCAAGATCTTCAAGAGCTACCCGGCCAAGTGCCAGCAGGTGCTCCAGGAGAACACCGCCGACACGATCAACGACATCCTCCGCGGTGTGATGACGCCGGGCGGCTTCGGCTCGCAGCTGGCGCTGAACAAGCCGTCGGCCGGCAAGACCGGGACGATCAACTCCAACATGGCCGTCTGGTTCAACGGCTACACGCCGGCCCTGGCGACGGCGTCGATGATCGCCGGCGCCAATCAGGAGGGCCACTGGGTCACCCTGAACGGCCAGCGCATTGGCGGCCGCTACGTCTCCAGCGCGTTCGGCTCGACCGTGGCCGGGCCGATGTGGTCCCAGGCGATGCGGGCCATCCAGAACCTGCTGCCGAGCGAGAGCTTCGCCAGGCCGATCAGGATGCCAGGCTGGAGCATCGAGCCGGCCTCGAACGAGACCAAGCCCGCCAAGACCGACAAGCCGCGCAAGCACAAGCCCCGCAAGAACAAGGGCAAAGGCAAGGGCAAGAACAAGGGCCACCATCGAGCCACCCAGGCGGCTCACGACTGATCTCCGGAGTCCGGCGCCGGGCAGACGACCTGACCGCGACGGCGCTCGCTCTCAGCCGAGCTGGTGGCGGACCTCAGCCGCGACCACGCCGCCGTCCGCGCGGCCCTTGACCTTCGGCTGCAGAACGCCCATCACCTTGCCCATCGCGCGGATGCCCTCCTCGGCAGCGCCGGTGGACGCGATCGCCTCGCTCACCAGGGCGGCGATCTCCTCGGCGCTGAGCTGTTCGGGCAGGTAGTCCGCGATCACCGCCGCCTCCGCCCGCTCCTTGTCCGCCGACTCCGCGCGACCGGCGTCGGCGAACGCCTCGGCCGCCTCGCGGCGCTTCTTGGCCTCACTGGTGAGCACCCCGAGCACGTCCTCGTCGGTGAGCTCGCGCGCCTGCTTGCCGGCCACCTCCGCGTTGGTGACTGCGGTCAGCACCATCCGCAGCGTGGACGAGCGGATCCCGTCACGCGCCTTGATCGCGGTGGTGAGGTCGGCACGCAGACGGTCCTTCAGAGCACTCATGCAACCCATTGTGGCAGCCTGATGGGGTGCCCCGCTCTCTCGTTGCCCGGACGCTCCTGGGCGCCGGCGCCATCGGCGCGCTCGGGCTCGGGTACGCCGCGGGCATCGAGGTCCGCAGCTTCACCCTGCGCCGGGTGGACGTGCCGGTGCTGCCCGCCGGACGCCGTCCACTGCGGGTGCTGCATCTCAGCGACCTGCATCTGACCCCCTCACAGCACCGCAAGCGGCAGTGGCTCGCCTCGCTGGCCGGACTACGGCCCGACCTGGTGGTCAACACCGGCGACAACCTGGCCCACCAGCAGTCGGTCGCGCCACTGCTGGACGCGCTGGGCAGTCTCCTGGACGCGCCCGGCGTGTTCGTCTTCGGCTCCAACGACTACTTCGCACCGGGCCTGCGCAACCCGGTGCGCTATCTCCTCCCCGACGACGGCAGGCGCGTCACGTACACCCCGCAGCTGCCCTGGCGGGATCTGCGCGAGGCCTTCACCGCGCGCGGCTGGACCAACCTGACCAACACCACCGCGACGCTGCGGATCGGCGACGGCGAGATCGCCTTCGCCGGCGTCGACGATCCACACCTGGAGTACGACGACCTGGCCGCGGTCGCGGGCCCCGCGCCGGCCGATGCCTTCCTGCGGATCGGGGTCACCCACGCGCCGTACCTCCGGGTGCTCGACCAGTACGCCGCCGACGGCTACGAGCTGGTCCTCGCCGGCCACACCCACGGCGGCCAGCTCTGTCTGCCGGTCAAGGGCGCCCTGGTCACCAACTGCGACCTCGAGCCCGCGCGCGCCAAGGGCCTGCACCGGCACCCCGCCGACTCTGTTCCCGGGCAGCCGGCGAGCTCCTGGCTGCACGTCTCCGCCGGTGCCGGCACGTCGCCGTACGCACCGGTTCGCTTCTGCTGCCGCCCGGAGGCCACCCTGCTGACCCTCCGGCCACGCTGAGCTCGCCCCGATTCGGAGCACCTCCGGGCCTCCGGTAGACTTCCCACGC
>CAZTHV010000020.1:0-10541 GCA_964613165.1 uncultured Marmoricola sp. | reverse complement strand
GCTTGGTAGCGCGCATCGTTCGGGACGATGAGGCCGCAGGTTCAAATCCTGTCACCCCGACATTTGTGATGTCCCGCGACACTGTTGACAGGTGTCGCGGGACATCGTTGCATTTCAGGGTGTCTTGGGCGAGGTCGTGGGGGGCTGTGAGGTTGCTGGTTCTCGGTGGGGTTCTGGGCCCAGCGAAGGGCAAGCAGGCGCGCTCGGGCGGTCGGCGTCGCCCGGCTCCCCTTCGGGGTGCCGTGGAGATCGAGCTGGTCGTCCAGCTCAAGGACACCGAGTGAAGCGGCTCGAAGGCCCGACCGCGATCGTCACCGGAGCAGCCGCGGGCCTGGGACGGCAGCGTCAACTGCTGGAGTCCGCGTGACTCGCCTGCGCCGCCGTCTCCCCCGACCCCGCGACTTCCTTCCGCTGCTGCGGTTCAAGCGGCCGATCATCAACCCCACCCGACGACGGCTGGCCCGGTCGTTGACGATCTGGGACCTCAGGGCCGTAGCCGCGCGCCGTACGCCGAGGGCAGCCTTCGACTACACCGACGGGGCCGCCGAGGCGGAGCTCTCGCTGCGCCGTGCGCGCACGGCCTTCGAGGAGATCGTGTTCCATCCGGCAATCCTCCGGGACGTCTCCGTGGTGGACACCTCGACCGTCGTGCTCGGCAGGCCGTCGGCACTCCCGTTCGGCATCGCACCGACGGGCTTCACCCGGATGATGCACGCCGAGGGCGAGATCGCCGGGGCGACGGCGGCCGAGGCGGCCGGGATCCCGTTCTCCCTGTCGACGATGGGCACGACCGCGATCGAGGACGTCGCGGCAGCGGCACCGGGCGGGCGGCACTGGTTCCAGCTGTACATGTGGAAGGACCGCGACCGGTCGATGTCCTTGGTGCAGCGTGCTGCGGCGGCAGGCTTCGACACGCTGCTCGTCACCGTCGACGTGCCCGTGGCCGGCGCCCGTCTCCGCGATGTCCGCAACGGCATGACCATCCCGCCGGCGCTGACGCCGCGCACCCTCCTCAACGCGATCCCGCGGCCAGGATGGTGGATCGACTTCCTGACCACGGATCCGCTGGCCTTCGCCTCGCTGGACGCCTGGTCGGGAACCGTCGCCGAGCTGCTCGACACGATGTTCGACCCGACGGTCACCTTCGAGGACCTCGCCTGGATCCGGGACCAATGGCCCGGAAAGGTCGTCGTCAAGGGCGTCCAGAGCGTCGCGGACTCCGTACGCCTCGCCGAGATGGGCATGGACGCGATCCTGCTCTCCAACCACGGCGGTCGCCAGCTCGACCGTGCTCCGGTCCCCTTCCACCTGCTGCCCGAGGTCAGGCGGGAGGTCGGCGGCGGCATCGAGATCTTCCTGGATACCGGCATCATGTCCGGTCAGGACGTCATCGCAGCGTTGGCGATGGGTGCCGACTTCACCCTGATCGGCCGTGCCTATCTGTACGGCCTGATGGCTGGCGGCCGGAGAGGGGTCGATCGGGCGATCGAGATCCTCCGGGCCGACATCGAGCGCACCATGCGGCTGCTGGGAGTCCGAGAGGTCGGCGAGCTCGGACCCGGCCATGTGACCCAGCTGGGCTCGACGACGGCCTTGCCCCGTCCGCTTCGCGAGAGGACCGACTGAGGTGTCGACGACTCCGCCTCCGATGTCGTGGACGCGAGTCCTTCGTTCCCCGTAATCCGTTTGCCCCGGCGCGAGAGCCCTGAGAGGCTGGCGGCGTCCCCGCGGGCACACCGCGAGTGTGAGGGACGGACGACGAGGATCGAGATGACGGGCTTGCGGAGCGGTACGCCGACCTTCACCCGCTGACGCCTCCCGGGCGCCGGCGATCCGCCGACGTGGAGATTCTGCCGGCAGAGCGAATGCCCGCTGCACGGCATCTCCTGGAGCCCACATGTCATCCCCCTCATCCGCGGTCGTCCTGCGCGACCTCTCCTTCACCTGGCCCGACGGCTCACCCGTCCTGCACCGGATCTCCGCCGCGATCGGGCGCGGCGGGACCGGCCTGGTCGGCGCGAACGGCGCCGGCAAGTCCACGCTGCTCCGCCTGATCGCCGGCAGACTGTCCCCGACCGGCGGCACGATCGCCACGACCGGGATCGTCGACCACCTCCCCCAGCGGATCATCGCCGACCCGGGCACGGATGTCGCCGGGCTTCTCGGCATCTCCCCGATCCGGGCCGCCATCCGGGCGATCGAGAGCGGAGCGACCGACGCGGCTGTCTTCGACGCCGTCGGAGACGCCTGGGACGTCGAGGAGCGCGCGAGCGCGGCGCTTGCCGCGCTGGGTCTGCCGGCCGACCTCGACCGGCTCGCCACCTCGCTGTCCGGCGGGGAGGCGATGCTCACCGCGATCACCGGGGTCGGGCTCCGCGGCGCCGACATCGCCCTCCTCGACGAGCCGACCAACAACCTCGACGAGGACACCCGGGACCGGCTCTACGAGGTCGTCCGCCAGTGGCGCGGCACCCTGGTCGTGGTCAGTCACGATCTCGAGCTGCTGGAGCTGATGGACGCGACGGCCGAGCTGCGGTCCGGCGAGCTGTCCGTCGTACGCGGCCCGCACAGCGCCTACCGTGCCCAGGTCGAGGCCGCGCAGGAGACCGCCCGTCAGGCACTGCGGACCGCCGAGCAGAGCCTCGACCGCGAGCGCCGCGAGCGGGTCAAGGCCGAGGAGCGGATCGCGCACAGCGAGCGCCAGGGCCGCAAGGACCGGGACAACCGCAAGTACGTCGCCGCGGTGGTCAACGACCGGCGCAACTCCGCGCAGAAGGCGCAGGGAGCCCGTCGCGGCCAGGCCGGCGCCAAGGTCGCGGCTGCCCGGGCCGCGGTCGAGCAGGCCGAGTCGATGGTCCGCGACGACGACGTCATCCGGGTGGTGCTCCCCGACCCGCAGGTGGCACGGGGCCGGCGACTGGCCGTCATCCCGAGCAGCGACGGCCGCGATGTCGTCATCGCCGGCCCGGAGCGGATCGCGCTGACCGGTCCCAACGGCGTGGGCAAGACCAGCCTGCTCCGCCGGCTGCTGCCGCACACGAGGGCGCGGGTCGGCTACCTGCCGCAGCGCATCGAGCTCGACGAGGCGGCGACCGTGCTCGACGTGGTCAGATCGGCGGCACCGGGCCTGGCGCCCGGCGAGGTCCGCAACCGGCTGGCGCGGCTGCTGATCCGCGGCGCCATGGTGGAGCGGCTGGTCGCGACGCTGTCAGGCGGCGAGCGCTTCCGCGTGGCGCTGGCCCGTCTCCTGCTCGCCGAGCCTCCTCCGGAGCTGCTGGTCCTGGACGAGCCCACCAACGACCTCGACATCGCCAGCGTCGATCAGCTGGTCGAGGCGCTGGCGGCCTATCGTGGCGCTCTCCTGGTCGTCAGTCACGACCGGGCCTTCCTCGACCGGCTGAGCATGGACGGCACCCTGCGGCTGGAGGCCGACGGCCGGCTCACCCGCCGGTGAGGCTCCTCGCGGCGGACCGTAGGGGTCGCAGCGCACCGGCCACGAGGAAGGCGACGGCCAGCAGCACCGCGACGACGAGCAGCGCGTGGAGCACCCCCTCCTCGTGACCCAGGAACCCGACCAGCGGAGGGCCGCCGAGGAAGGCGCAGTAGCCGATCGAGGCGATCACGCTGACCCGGCCGGCGGCGAACCGGGGATCGTCGGCGCCGGCGCTCATCCCGACGGGGAAGCCGAGCGAGGCGCCCAAGCCCCACAGCAGCGCGCCGGCGAACGCCAGCTCGGTGCTTCCGCCGAGGACGAAGAGGAGCACGCCGGCCAGGGCGATCAGGCACAGGATCCGCACCACGACCACGCGACCGTAGCGGTCCAGCAGGCCGGCCCCGAACCAGCGGGCGAGGGTCATCGAGGTCAGGAACGCCACGAAGGCCAGCGCCCCCAGGGCCGCGCTGGCGTCGTACCCGTCGATGAGCGCCACGCTGATCCAGTCGTTCGCGGCACCCTCGGTGAAGGCGAATGCCAGCACGAATACGCCGATCAGCAGCGTGCGCGGCTCGCGCCAGGCGGCCAGCGGACTGCGCACGACCGGACCGGCCGGCTCGTCGTGTGCCGCCTCCTCGGTGTCCGGGCCGAAGGAGCGCGCTGCCAGCGGGACGGCGGTTCCGGCGATCACCGCGACCAGGGAAAGATGGACGCCGACGGACACGTCCAGGGCGATCATCAGGGCGCCGACGAGGGCGCCGGCGACCGTGCCGACGCTGAACCCGGCGTGGAAGCGGGACATGATCGAGCGCCGCAGGGTCCGCTCGACCGCCGCGGCCTGGACATTCATCGCGACGTCCCAGGCGCCGTTGCTGAGGCCCAGGAGGAAGAGCGCGACCACGACGGGAACGACCCCGATGTGCGAGCCGATGCCCACGCCGACCAGGGTGAGCGCCAGGATCGGCGAGGAGACCATGACCACGCGGCCCGAGCCGTACCGGTCGATGAGCATGCTCGACATCGTCAGCGCCAGGATCGAGCCCGCCGCCACGGCAAGCAGCACCAAGCCGAGCTGCGCGGCGTCGAGGCCGAGCTGGTCGCGAATCTGCGGGATGCGCGAGGCCCAGCTGGCGAAGCCGACCCCGGCCAGGATGAAGGTGGCATAGGTCGCGCGCATGGCGGACATCGCGGGCACCACGAGAGTCTAGGAGCCACGGCCGATGCCGACACCTCCTGGCGTGTGATCTTCCGGCGTCTGACGCCGGAAGATCACACCCTTAGTGAGGTTGGGACAGCGGCCTCAGCGCGAGGAGACGATCAGCTCCGCGATCTGGACGGTGTTGAGTGCGGCGCCCTTGCGCAGGTTGTCGTTGCTGATGAAGAGTGCCAGTCCGCGGTCCCCGGGGACGCCGGGGTCGCGGCGGATGCGCCCGACGTACGACGGGTCGCGGCCTGCCGCCTGCAGCGGGTTGGGGATGTCGCTCAGCTCGACGCCGGGGGCGCTCGCCAGCACCTCCTTGGCGCGCTCGGGCGTCAGCGGCCGGGCGAACTCGGCGTTGATCGCCAGTGAGTGGCCGGTGAAGACCGGCACCCGCACGCAGATGCCGGAGACTGCGAGATCCGGGATGCCGAGGATCTTGCGCGACTCATTGCGCAGCTTCTGCTCCTCGTCGGTCTCCTCCAGGCCGTCCTCGACGATGGCACCGGCCATCGGCAGCACGTTGTAGGCAATGCTCCGGGCGTACGTCACCGCGGCGGGGAAGCTCACCGCCGAGCCGTCGTACGCCAGCTCACGGGCCTTGTCCCCTGCGGCCTCGACCTGGGTGGCCAGCTCCTCGACGCCGGCGACACCGGAGCCGGAGACGGCCTGGTACGTCGAGGCGATCAGCCGGACCAGCCCGGCCTCGTCGTGCAGCGGCTTGAGCACCGGCATCGCCGCCATCGTGGTGCAGTTGGGATTGGCGATGATGCCCTTGCCGGCGGCGATGACACCGGCCGCCGCGTCGGGGTTGACCTCGGAGACGACCAGCGGGATCTCCGGGTCCAAGCGGTGTGCCGAGGAATTGTCGACCACGATCACGCCCGCGTCCACGAACCGCGGCGCCTGCGCCCGCGAGGTCGTGGCGCCGGCCGAGAAGAGCGCGATGTCGAGGTCGGACGGATCCGCCATTGCGGCGTCTTCGACGAAGATCTCGCGGTCGCCGAAGGGCAGCACCGTGCCGGCCGAGCGCGAGGAGGCGAAGAACCGCACCTCGTCGGCGGGGAAGCTGCGCTCCAGGAGGATCTGTCGCATGGCGACGCCGACCTGGCCGGTGGCGCCGACGACTCCGATGCTCACCATGTCAGCGCCCCGTCCCGCCGTAGACGACTGCCTCGACCTCGTCCGATCCCAGGTCGAAGGCCCGGTGGGCAGCGTTGACCGCGTCCTCGACCTGCGTCTCGGAGACGACCACCGAGACCCGGATCTCCGAGGTGGAGATCATCTCGATGTTCACGCCGGCGTCGGAGAGCGCCTCGAAGAAGCGCGCCGAGATGCCCGGCGAGGAGCTCATGCCCGCACCGATGATCGACACCTTGCCGACCGTGTCGTCGTACAGCAGCCGCTCGAAGCCGACCGAGCCCTGCAGCCTGGTCAGTGCCTCCATCGCGGTCTGCCCCTCTCCGCTGGGCAGTGTGAAGGAGATGTCGGTGAGGCTGGTGGCGGCGGCGGAGATGTTCTGCACGATCATGTCGATGTTGATCTGCCCGTCCGCGACGGCCCGGAAGATCGCCGCGGCCTCGCCCGGCTTGTCCGGCACACCCACGACAGTGATCTTCGCCTGGCTGCGGTCGTGCGCGACGCCGGTGATGATGGCTGCTTCCATGGGACTTCCCTCGGTTTCGGTCGTGACGTCGGCGGCCTTGACGACCCAGGTGCCCTCCTTCTCGGAGAAGGAGGACCGGACGTGGATGGGCATGTCGTAGCGGCGGGCGTACTCCACGCACCGCAGATGCAGGATCTTCGCGCCCTGCGCGGCCATCTCCAGAGTCTCCTCGTAGGAGATCCGGGCGACCTTGCGCGCCCGCGGCTCGATCCGGGGGTCGGCGGTGAAGATGCCGTCGACGTCGGAGTAGATCTCGCACACGTCCGCCGCGAGCGCGACGGCGAGCGCGACGGCCGTGGTGTCCGAGCCGCCGCGGCCCAGGGTGGTGATGTCCTTGGTGGTCTGCGAGACACCCTGGAAGCCCGCCACGATGGCGATGGCGCCCTCGTCGAGCGCCGAGCGGATGCGACCGGGCGTGACGTCGATGATCTTGGCGTGGCCGTGCTCGGCGTCGGTGATCACCCCGGCCTGCGAGCCGGTGAAGGAGCGGGCCTCGTGGCCGAGGTCCTGGATCGCCATCGCCAGCACCGCCATCGAGATCCGCTCACCGGCGGTCAGCAGCATGTCGAGCTCCCGCGCGGGTGGCAGCGGGGAGATCTCGTTGGCAAGGTCGATCAGGTCGTCGGTGGTGTCGCCCATCGCGGAGACGACCACGACGACCCGGTTGCCCGCCTTCTTGGTCTCCACGATGCGCCGGGCGACTCGCTTGATGCCCTCGGCATCGGCTACCGAGGAGCCGCCGTACTTCTGCACGACAATGCCCACGCCTCGTCTCCCTCATGGTTCGCGGAACGGCACGCCCAGTCTCGCGCGCGTCAGGGCCTCCCGGCCACCGAGATTCTACGGCGCCGGCGGTGTGGTCCGGCCGGGCGCCCGGCCCGTCGTCGACCTAGAGCCCGTCACCGGCGGCGTCGAGTACGGCGGTCGCCACCTCGATCTGCTCCTCCTCGCCCTCGAACTCGGCGTCGAGCCGGTCGTGGGCCACCACGGACTGCAGCGCACGCAGGACGGCACTGGCGTTGTCGCCCCAGCTGGAGACGTAGGAGAACTGCCACCACCACAGCGCCTCGACCACGTTGCCGGCGCGGAAGTGGCTCAGCCCGGTCGCCAGGTCGGTGGCGATGCTGGTCAGGTCATCGGAGATCTGCGAGGTGACCAGCTCGGGCTCGTAGGGATCGGGGCTGTAGCTGTAGGTGTCCAGGTTGTCGAACATCCGCGCCAGCCGCAGCCGCATCTCGTCCAGGTCGGGGTCAGGCCCGGTGTCGGGCTGGTACTCCTGCTCGGGCTTGAAGTCGGTCTGGGCTCCCAGCCTGGCTCCGGCGAAGAGGATCTGGCTGACCTCGAGAAGCAGCAGCGGGACGGCGGTGCCACCCTCCTCGCTCCGGGAGATCTCGCGCAGGGAGACCAGGAAGGCCTCGACCATGTCAGCGGTCTGTTGGGCGAGCTCCTCGAACTCGTTCTCACTCACCGGCGCTCCGCCTTCCCGCGAATGCTCGTCCCAAGGTGACCTCGTCGGCGTACTCCAGATCGCCGCCCACAGGTAGTCCACTGGCCAATCGCGTCACGCGCAAGCCCATCGGCGCCAGCATCCGCGTGAGGTACGCCGCAGTGGCATCGCCCTCGATGTTCGGATCGGTCGCCAGGATGATCTCGGTGACCACGCCGTCCTCCAGGCGAGCCAGCAGCTCGCGGATGCGCAGCTGCTCCGGGCCGATGCCCTCCAGCGGCGAGATCGCGCCGCCGAGGACGTGGTAGCGGCCGCGGAACTCGCGGGTGCGCTCGATCGCGACGACGTCCTTGGACTCCTCGACCACGCAGATCGAGGTGAGGTCGCGGCGCGGGTCGCGGCAGATGCGGCACTGCTCCTCCTCGGCGACGTTGCCGCAGATGCCGCAGAAGCGGGCCTTGGCCTTGACCTCGACCAGGACCTCGGCAAGTCGGCGGACGTCGGCGGGGTCGGCGGCGAGCAGGTGGAAGGCGATCCGCTGGGCGCTCTTGGGCCCTACGCCCGGCAGTTGGCCGAGCTCGTCGATCAGGTCCTGCAGGACACCCTCATACACCCGGCAGCCCTCCGATCGGGCTGTCGGGCAGCGGTCCGAGCGCCTGAGCTGCTGCCGCGTCCACGCTGGACTTGGCATCGCGGTAGGCCGCCACGACCAGATCGCCGAGATCGGTCACCGACTCCTCGTCGGCACCGTCGAAGGAACCCGGAGCGATCGACACACCGGTCAGGTCGCCGAGCCCGGTCAGGGTCACCGTCACCGGACCGGCGACGCCCTCGATCCGCTCCTCGGCCAGCTCCGCCTGGGCGGAGGCCAGGCGCTGCTGCATCTGCTGGGCCTGCTCCAGCATGGCCCCGAGATCGATCCCCCCGGTCAGGCCGCCGAGGGCGTCGGCGAAGTCGTCGGTCATGGCGCTCTCCTGGTCATTGATGAGGGATCTCGTCGATCACGGTGGCGCCCAGCTCGCGCTCGAGCAGCTCGGTGTGCCCGACCGCCGCGTCGTCGACCACCGGGTCGTCGGGACTCACGTCGGCGTCGCGGTCGTCGTGGGCGACCGCGGGCGGAGCGTCGCCGCTGCGGGTCGGGGCGATGTTGCTGCGGGCCGAGGCGATCATCTCGGGGTCGGGCGGCTGGCCGACCGGCTGCGCCGGCTCCCCCGGCGGGGGCGGCTGCGCTGCCGGCGGCTCGGGCGCGACCGAGGCCTCCGTCGCCGGGCTGATCACCCGGGGCTCCGGTCCGGCGCCGGAGTCGGCGCCGGGATCGGCGGACGGGTCGACGATCGCCTCGATCCGCCACTCCGCGCCGATCGCGGCGACGACGGCCTGTCGGAGGATCTCATCGCTGCCGCTGCTCGTGAACGAGTCACGGGCACCGGCGTTCTTGAAGCCGAGGGTCAGGATGTCGCCGTCGAGGCCGACGACCTGAGCGTTCTGACTGAGCAGGATCCAGCTGAAGCGGCGGGCCTGCTGGACCCGGTCGAGCAGGTCCGGCCAGATCCGGCGCGCGTCGGCCAGACCGAGACCGCCGGAGGAGGGCGCGCGGGCAGCCGGTGCTGCCGGGGTGGGCTGAGTGGGCTGGGCCGCCACGCCCCGAGCCGGAGCAGCCGCGGCTGGCGCAGGGTCAGCCGGCGCGGGTGGGATCGGCGCAGCCTGGGCAGCGGCGTCCTGGTCCTGCGCGGGCCGGGTCGACGTGGTCTGGCCCGAAGCAGCTTGAGTCGATGCGGCCTGACCCGGTGCGCTCTGAGCCGGCGCGCTCTGAGCAGCGGGCTGGACGGCCTCGGCGGCCAGGGGAGGCTCCGCCGCTGAGGCAGCCGGAGCCGGGGCGGCCACAGCCTGTGCGGCAGGGCGCTGAGGGGCGGCCGTCGGCAGCGCGCCCATCTCAAGACGCCGCTCGAGCCGATCCAGCCGGGCGGCCAGGCCGTCGTTGGTGTCGTCGGCGCCGGGCAGGATCACCCGGGCGCAGATCAGCTCCAGCAGCAGCCGGGGCGTGGTCGCGCCGCGCATCTCGGTCAGCCCCGCGGCCACGGTGTCGGCCGACCGGACCAGATCGGCGCGTCCGAAGCGCGCTGCCTGGGCGATCAGGCGCTCGGCCTGGTCCTCGGGGACGTCGATGAGACCGCTGGCCGGGGCATCCGGAACCGCGGCGACGATCACCAGGTCGCGCAGCCGGCGCAGCAGGTCCTCGGTGAAGCGGCGCGGGTCCTGGCCGGTCTCGATCACCTTGTCGACCCCGGAGAACACCGTCGCCCCGTCACCGGCGGCGAACGCGTCCACCACCTCGTCCAGCAGCGTGTCCGGGGTGTAGCCGAGCAGGCTGGTGGTGAGCTCGTAGGTCACCCCGTCGTCCCCGGCGCCGCCGAGCAGCTGGTCGAGCACGGAGAGCGAGTCACGGGCCGAGCCGGCACCCGCGCGGACGACCAGCGGCAGCGCCGCGGGCTCGATGCGGACGCCCTCCTGGTCGCAGATCTGCGCCAGGTAGTCCGAGAGCACCCGCGGCGGGATCAACCGGAACGGGTAGTGGTGGGTGCGCGAGCGGATCGTCGGAATGACCTTCTCCGGCTCGGTGGTGGCGAAGATGAACTTCAGGTGCTCCGGCGGCTCCTCGACGAGCTTGAGCAGGGCGTTGAAGCCCTGCGTGGTGACCATGTGGGCCTCGTCGATGATGAAGATCTTGTAGCGGTCACGAGCCGGCGCGAAGGCGGCGCGCTCGCGCAGCTCACGGGCATCGTCGACACCGCCGTGC
>CAZTHV010000019.1:11523-19833 GCA_964613165.1 uncultured Marmoricola sp. | reverse complement strand
GTGGGCGCCGGTGTGGTTGAGATCCTCGCGCTTGAGCAGAATTCTGGTGCCGGCCCGCCCTGTCGTTGCCGCGAGCCGGGTCGCGTCGTACAGCATGCTGGGGACGCCGGCATACTCGCGCAGCATCCGCTCGAACTCGGCCGTGAACTCCGGGTCGGCCATCGCCTCGGTCCACACCGCGGTCAGCCGGTCCAGCTCGGCCACCAGCGCCTCGGGCATGAAGCGCCCGCCGAACCGGCCGAAGTGCCCGGCCGCGTCTGGGCTTGCTCCTGGGCTGACTTCCGGGCGGATTTCTGGACTGACTTCCGGGCCGATTTCTGGGCCGGCGCTCACCGGCCGACCTCCCGCATCGCCGCGACCGCGGAGCGCGGATCTCCGTCCTTGACCAGCGCCTCGCCGACCAGGACCACGTCGGCCCCCTCGTCGGCATGGCGCCGCGCGCCGGCCACGCCGGCGATCCCGGACTCGGCGACCTTGACCACGTCGCCGGGCAGCCGGGCGACGAGCCGGCCGAAGACGGCCGGATCGACCTCGAGCGTCTTCAGGTTGCGCGCGTTGACGCCGATCAGCCGGGCGCCGACCGCCAGCGCGCGGTCGATCTCGGCCTCGTCGTGGACCTCCACGAGGACGGTCAGGCCGAGTTGACGGGCCTGGTCGTAGAGATCGCGCAGGGCTGCGTCGTCGAGGGCGGCCACGATGAGCAGCACCAGGTCCGCGCCGGCCGCCCGGGCCTCCAGCAGCTGGTAGCCGGAGACGATGAAGTCCTTGCGCAACAGCGGCGTGGGGACCGCGGAGCGGACCGCACGCAGGTCGGCCAGGCTGCCGTCGAAGCGCCGGCGCTCGGTCAAGACCGAGATCGCGTCGGCGCCGCCGGCGGCGTACTCCCCCGCCAGCGCCGCCGGGTCGGGGATCGCCGCGAGGTCGCCCTTGCTCGGCGAGCGCCGCTTGACCTCGGCGATGACGCTCAGCCCCGGCGCGCGGAAGGCCGGCATCGGGTCCAGCGGTGGCGGACGCTCGTCGGCCTCCAGCAGCAGCGTGGCCTCGGTCACCGCCGCCCGCCGCTCCGCAAGGTCCTCGCGCACGCCGGCCACGATCTCCTCCAGCACGGACATGCCCCAAGGCTCTCACGGCGCCGAAGCTCCGACCGGCTCAGGTCCGCCTCGTGGCAGCCCGCTCCGGTGCGGGATGGGGCGCGACGAGTCACGATGGTCACAGCGCGCCAGGAGTACAGGACGGGGGCCGGAATCGGCTACCGTCTGGCGAGTCATCGGAAGACCGCAGAGAGCAGGCAGGTTCGCGACATGAGCTATCCGCCCCCGCCGGAGCATCCCGAAGACCAGCAGGGCGGCGGCGGTCCCGCGCCCGGTCCCGCGGGGCAGACGCCACCGCCTCCTCCGGGTGGCTACCCGCCGCCGGCCTATCCGCCCCCGCCACCCGCGGCGCCTTACGGCTACGCCGGACAGCCGTACGGCGCACCCGGCTACGGCCCGCCCGGCTACGGCGCGCCGCAGACCAGCCAGAAGGCGATCTGGTCGCTGGTCGTGGGCATCGCCAGCTTCTTCTGCTGCGGCATCGTCACCGGCATCGTGGCGATCGTGCTGGGCAAGCAGGCCGGCGACGAGATCGTCCGCTCGGGCGGCATGCTCACCGGCGCCGGCATGGCCAAGGCGGGCATGATCCTCGGCATCCTGGGACTCCTCGCCTCGATCGCGATGATCGTCCTCTTCGCCACCGGCACCTTCGCCAGTGAGTTCAGCTTCGACCAGGGATAGGCCACTCAGTGGCCGGAGGCTCCGTAGCCCATCCGGCTCATCACGTAGCCCGAGACCAGCGCGACGGGCATCAGGGCCACCCCGATCCAGAAGACCAGCATCGAGTCGGCCATCAGGCCGATGCCGCCCACGACGAAGCTGAGCATCGCGATGGACACGGTCATCCAGGCAGCAGGCGTGTTGCCGTGGTTGCTCGACATGCTCGGGACTCCTCAGGGTGCTGGGTCGTGCTGGGTGCGCTCAGTCTAGGGGCCGCTCGACTCCGTCGGATCGACGCCCTCGTCCAGCGCGTTCCACAGGTCGCGCTCCGCCGTGCCGCCGGCCGAGGCCCGGCCGGCCACCGGCGCGTCGTACCGGCTGCTCATCGTGGGCCAGTCGCCGGCCAGCCGCAGCGCCGCGCCGGCCAGCGCCGCCTGGAGGATCGCGGCGAGGCCGGTGAGCCAGAGCCACGCGGTCCGGGTCACCGAGTCGGCCGCCAGGGCACCGCGCTCGGCGAGCGCCGTGAGGGCAGCCTCGTCGACCCGGCCGAGACTCGCCGCCACGGCGGCGACGACGCCGACGACCGCCAGCAGGCACACGGCCAGGGCGATCCGGCGCCCGGTCGCCCGGGTCACCAGCAGCACCCCCCACGACGCCAGCGCGACCAGGGCCAGCGCGAGCGCCAGCGGTGCGATGTCGGAGCCCGCGACCTCGACACCGACCGCGCGCCCGGCGGCGTCGCCGGTGGCGCGCAGCCAGGTCCGGCCGGCCGCGACCGCGGTCAGCGCGCCGGCAGCCAGGCCGAGCAGCACCACCGGCGCGAAGGTCCGCCGGCCCGCGGACCCGCTCGCCGGACGGTTCTCAGCCATGCCCCAGCAGCCCGGCGTCGAAGCAGGTCCGGTCGCCGGTGTGGCAGGCCGGGCCCTCCTGGTCGACCTTGACCAGCAGGGTGTCGCCGTCGCAGTCGAGGCGGACCTCGACCACGTGCTGACGGTGCCCGGACGTCTCGCCCTTGACCCAGTACTCCTGGCGGGACCGGCTCCAGTAGGTGCCGCGTCCGGTGGTGAGCGTGCGATGCAGCGCCTCGTCGTCCATCCAGCCCAGCATCAGCACCTCGCCCGTGTCGTGCTGCTGCACCACGGCGGGCACCAGGCCCTGCTCGTTGCGCTTCAGCCGGGCGGCAATCGCGGGATCGAGGTCGCTCACCCCCGCAGTATCCCCGACCGCCTCAGCGCTCGGACTGAGCGCTCCCCTGGGTGCTTCCTTGGGCGACCCAGCTCGCGTGCAGGCGGCCGTAGACGCCGCCCTGGGCCACCAGCTCGGCGTGCGTGCCACGCTGGACGACCCGGCCCCGGTCGAAGACCAGCACCTCGTCGGCGCTCTCCGCGCTGGAGAGCCGGTGGGCGATGGTCACGCTGGTGCGCCCGGCCATGACGGTCTCCAGGGCGCGGGAGATCCGCATCTCCAGGGCGGGGTCGACGGCGCTGGTGGCCTCGTCGAGCACCAGCAGGTCGGCGTCGGCCAGGTGGGCCCGGGCCAGAGCGACCAGCTGTCGCTCGCCGGCACTGAGCGACTCGCCGCGCGGGCCCACCGGGGTGTCCAGGCCGAGTGGCAGCGTCTCCAGCCAGTCGGAGAGACCGAGCTCGGCGACGGCCGCCAGGATCTCCGGATCGCCGGCCGCGAGATCGCCGTACCCGATGTTGCGGCGCAGGGTGTCGTCGAAGAGGTAGCCCTCCTGCGGGACCAGTACGACGCGCCGCCGCAGCGACCGGTTCGCGACCCTGCGCAGGTCGACCCCGTCGAGTCGGACCGTGCCGGAGGTCGGGTCCATCAGCCGGGTGAGCAGCTTGGCGAAGGTCGTCTTGCCGGAGCCGGTCTCCCCCACCACCGCGACGCGAGTCCCGGCCGGCAGCTGCTCGTCCACGTCGCGCAGCACCAGCGGGCCGTCCGGGTAGCCGAAGTCGACGTGCTCGACCCGGACGTCCATCGGCCCCCGCGGCAGCGTGACGCCCTCGTCCCCGGGGTCCACCAGATCGGCCGGCGTCGCCAGGATGCCGATCACCCGGCGCCAGCCGGCCAGGGCGTTCTGGGCGTCGGTGAGCACCTGGGTGCCCATCTGCACCGGACTCACGAAGAGCGTCACCAGGAACGCGAAGGCGAGCACCTCGCCGGCCGTGATCGCGTCGTCGAAGCCCAGCCAGATGCCGATGACCAGCACCAGCGCGTTGGCCAGGCCGGCGGAGACGCCACCGAGGGAGAAGGAGAACGCGGTGAGGCCCTGGGCACGGGTGCTGGCGTCCTGGTAGCGCGCGATCGCGGTGTCGATGCGCTTCTGGGTGCGCCCCTCGATGGCGTGGGTGCGGACCACGACCGCGCCGACGACCGGCTCGGAGATCGCCGCCAGCATGTGGCCCACCTGGCGGCGGGCCACGCCGTACGCGGCCGAGAGTCGCCGCTGGAAGTAGCGCAGGCTGAGGAAGAGCGGCGCGAAGCAGACCCACACCACGATGGCCAGCTGCCAGCTGTAGAACAGCATGATCAGCGTGGCGACGACGATCTGGCCGATGCTGACCACGCCGATGACGCCGCCGAAGACCAGAAACTGGCTGACCTGGTCCACGTCGCTGGTCACCCGCGACACCAGCGCACCCCGGCGCTCGGTGTTCTGGGTGAGCAACGGCAGGTCGTGCACATGGCGGAACGCCTTGATCCGCAGCGTCGCCAGCCCGCGCTCGGCGGCGGTGAAGAGCCGTGCCGTCATCAGGTACGACGAGCAGCCGGTGACCACCAGCGCTGCGGCGGCAACCAGCACCATCCCGACCACGAAGTCGACGTCGACCCTGCCGTCGACGATGCCCCGGTCGAGCGTCTGCTGGACCGCGATCGGCACCACCACTCGGCCGGCCGTGCCGACGAAGGCCAGCAGGACGGTCAGCCACAGTCCGTCGGTCACCTCCGGGGAGATCGCCACGCCGCGCCGGATCGTCTCCCAGGCGCCGATCTCCTCGCCGGAGTCCAGCACCGTGGCGCTCGCCGCACTCATCGCAGCACCTCCCCCGCATCCACCTCGTAGGCGTTGACCAGCCGGGCGTAGTCCGGGTTGGTGGCCAGCAGCCGCGCATGGGATCCGCGGTCGGCGATGCGGCCGTCGTCGAGGAAGAGCACCTCGTCGGCCAGCCCGATGGTCGCCTTGCGGTAGGCGATCAGCAGCATCGTGGTGCCGGACTCGTGGCCCTGGGCGCGCATCGCGGCCAGGATCCGCGCCTCCACCTCGGGGTCGACGGCCGACGTGGCGTCGTCGAGGACGAGCAGCCGCGGCCGGCGTACCAGCGCACGGGCCAGGGCCAATCGCTGCCGCTGGCCACCTGACAGCGTGGTGCCACGCTCGCCCAGGCGGCTGTCCAGCCCGTGCGGCAGGGCGGCGACGAAGCCGTCCGCCTGCGCGGTCCGCAGCGCCTCCCAGACCCGCTCGTCGTCCACCGCCTCCCCCAGGGTGACGTTGTCGCGGATCGTGTCGTCGAAGAGAAAGGCGGTCTGCGGCACCAGGGCGGTCTGCGCCGCCAGCTCCCCCGGAGCCAGCTCGCGCAGGTCGATCCCGTTGAGGAGCACGACACCCGAGGCGGGGTCCATCAGTCGCCCGATCAGGCTGGTCAGCGTGCTCTTGCCGGACGCCGTCTCGCCGACGACCGCCACCGTGCGGCCCGGCTCGACGCCGAAGGACAGGTCGCGCAGCACCGGCACGCCGGGCAGGTAGCCGAAGCCGACGTCGCGCAGCTCCAGGCTCGCGCCCCCGCTGGTCGCCGGGAGCCGTCGCTCGCCGTACGCCGTGTGCTCCCGCGCGTCGAGCACCCCCCTGACCCGGTCGTAGCCGACGACCGAGCGCGGGAACTCGCCCAGCAGCCAGCCGATCGAGCGGATCGGGAAGGCGACGATGGTCAGCAGATAGGCGATCGTCACCACGTCGCCCGGAGCGGCGTGCCCCCGCTGCACCTGCCAGACCCCGACCACCAGCACGCCGAGGACGCCGAGGCCGGGCAACGCCTCCAGCAGCGGGTCGAACGCGGCCCGGATGCGGCCTACCCGGACGCCGAGGTCGCGCAGCTGGTTGGCCTTGGCTGCGAAGCGCTCGGTCTCCTCACCCTCACGGCCCAGTGTCTTGACCACCATCGCGCCGTCGAAGGACTCGTGGGCGATCTCGCTCAGCTCCGCCCGCAGCGCCTGGATCCGGGTGAACAGCGGCGAGGAGAAGTACTGGTAGGCCAGCGTGGCGATGGTGACCAGCGGAAAGACCATCAGTCCGACGGCCGCCATCGTCGGGTCGACCAGCAGCATCTGGACGACGGCGATGACCAGCATGGCGACCGTGCCCACGGCCATCGGCAGCGGGGCGATCGGCGCCCAGGCGGCCTCGACGTCGGCGTTGGCGTTGGAGAGCAGCTGCCCGGTCGGGTGGCGCTGGTGCCAGGAGATCGGCAGCCGCAGATACTGCCGGGAGAGCTCGCGGCGATACGCCGCCTGCATCCGGTACTGCATCACGCCGGCCCCGAGCCGCCGCGCCACGATGCCCACCGCGCGCAGGATCGCGACCCCGACGAAGAGCGCGACCACGGCGATCAGCGCACCGGTGGTCGTGACGCCGGTGTCGAAGGCCGGCAGCAGCACGTGGTCGGTCGCCCAGCCGAGCACCCAGGCGTCGGCGACGGTCAGCGCCCCGAAGAGCACACTGCCGAGGGTGGAGACGGTGAAGATCCACGGCTCGCGCCGGATCGCGACACCGAGGACGGCGAAGCCCTCACGCAGGCTGGACCGCGATCGCCCGGCCGCCAGGGCGTCTGTCCCCGGGCCAGGTCCGGAGGCGGCGGATGGGCTCACAACCAGCCAACTCTAGGCCGCTCGGATCTGTTCCGGCCACTCGCCGGCCCCCGCGGCCTGATAGCGTTCCCGGAGTCGTTCGTCGCTTCGACGTGCGCCGGAGGCGTCGGCCTCACCGGCTCGGTCGGACGGGGAGCCCGTGGCGCGAAAGTGGGGTGAGGTTCTCTATGGATGCCGACAGACCCAGTCACGATCCGTGCACCGCCCTCGCCACTCGTCCTTCCTGCCGCATGCGCTGAGGCGCTGCGCTCCACGGCCAGCGGGCCGGGTCGCTGGCGCCGGTGCGGTGCCCTGCCTTGCCCTGCCTTGCCTTGCCCGCGGGCGTATCGATCACCGCGATGCGTGCCCCTGCGGATACCGCGTTCCCTCGAAGGAGCCAGAACCGTGCCCCCTGAGCAGACCCGTGAGCTGACGCCCCTGCGGGAGAGCATCACCGCGTCACTCTCCGACAACGACCTCGCGAGCGTCGCCGGCCTCCTCGCGTCCGCGAGCACCGACCAGATCGCGTCGGCACTCCAGCGGCTCGGCCGCCACGATCGCGCCGTCACCTATCGGCTGCTGCCCAAGAACCGCGCGCTGGAGGTGTTCGAAGACCTGTCGCCGGGCCTCCGAGGTGACCTGGTCCAGGCTCTGCGCGACGTCGAGGTCGCCGCGATCTTCACCGACCTCGACCCCGACGACCGGGTCTGGCTTCTCGACGAGCTGCCCGCCTCGGTCGCCCCGCGCCTGCTGCGTGGTCTGCCCGCGCGGGAACGTGAGCTCACCGCCGCCGTACTGGGCTATCCGCAAGGATCGATCGGGCGGCGGATGAGCCCGGAGTACGTGTCCACTCGCATCGATCAGACGGCCGCGCGGGCCTTGGAGCGGGTTCATGCGCGGTTGGACGACGCCGAGACGGTCTACACGCTTCCGGTGCTCGACGAGGGCCGGCGGGTCGTGGGCGTGGTGAGCCTGCGCGAGCTCCTCCGCGCCGATCCCTCGGCGGCGGTGGGTGAGCTGATGCGCGAGGCGCAGACGGCGACCGCCGAGGAGGACGCCGAGACGGCGGCTCGCCGATGCGCCGGCCAGGGCCTGCTCGCGCTGCCCATCGTGGACAGCGAGCAGCGGCTGGTCGGCATCCTCACCATCGACGACGCGGTGCGCATCTTGGAGCACGAGGAGAGCGAGGACGTGGCCCGCCAGGGTGGCGCCGAGCCATTGCGCCGGCCCTACCTGTCCACCCCGATCCCGCGGATCGTGCGCTCTCGCGTGGTGTGGCTGCTCGTGCTCGCGATCGGCGCCACGCTCACGGTGCAGGTGCTCTCGGTCTTCGAGGCGACTCTGGAGCAGGTGACCGTGCTCGCCTTGTTCGTTCCGTTGCTCATCGGCACCGGCGGCAACACCGGCAACCAGGCTGCCACCACGGTCACCCGGGCACTGGCGCTGGGCGACGTGCATCCCCGGGACATCCTCCGGGTCCTCGGTCGAGAGCTGCGAGTCGGGCTGTCCCTCGGCACCCTGCTCGGCGCCGTCGGACTCACACTCGCCGCACTCGTCTACGGGCCGCGGATCGGCCTGGTCATCGGTCTGACGCTCGTGGCCGTCTGCACGATGGCGGCCATCGTCGGCGGTGTCATGCCACTGATCGCACGCACCATCCGCGTCGACCCGGCGGTGTTCTCCAACCCGTTCATCACCACCTTCGTCG
>CAZTHV010000019.1:3886-11513 GCA_964613165.1 uncultured Marmoricola sp. | reverse complement strand
TGGTCGTCTACTTCCTCATCGCTCGCGCGATCCTGCAGATCTAGTGCCACGCCCGGGTCCGTTCGTGGTGCGTCCGCGGCTGGCAGCCACGGCCTGACGCTGTTCGCGGGGGCTCTCCGAGCACGTCGAGCTGAGGCTGGTGGGCAAGGATCGGAGCTCGGCTCGGGGCGGTGGCGCTGCGGTACGAGCCCGAACGCGGCCATTGAGCACTGGCGGGGCCGGATGATCCAACTGCCGGACAGTGCTCTGCCGGACGGCGCTCAGCCCACGCCCGCCCAGAAGTCCAGGATCAGCCGGGCCGTCTCCTGCGGTCGCTCCAGTGGCGGCAGGTAGGCGGCGCCCTCGACGATGGCGACGGTGCCGCCGGGAACCTGGGCGATCGCCTCGGTCGCCTGGTCGGGCGTGAACCCGGCGTCGTCGGCACCGGTCACGAACAGGGTCCGAACCCCGATGCGGGGCAGCAGATGCGTGAGGTCGGGGCGGCCGAGCGAGATCGATCGGACGGCGTTGCGCAGCCGGCGGCGGTCGGCGTCCCTGATCTGGCCGTCGACATAGGCGACCGCCTCCGGATCGTTCGTTCGTGTCGCCGGCGCCAGCAGGACCTCGACGACGGCCGCCCGGATGAACCGCGCGGGCCCGAGCGCCCCATGGGCGGCGAGGAGGAGCCGGGTCCGGCGCCGCTCGGCAGCGGTGTAGGCAGCCACCGGCGCGCTGATGCCGACGAGCGATCGCAGCCGGTGCGGGCGGTCCGTCGCCGCGTGGATCCCCACATGCCCGCCCCAGGCGTTGCCCAGCCAGTCGACGGGGTCGTCGATGGCCAGGGCGTCGAGGACCTCGAAGGCGGCGTCGGCGCACTCCGCCGTCGTGTAGCGGCGGCCGGGATCGGTGCTCGACCCGTGACCGGGACCATCGATCAGCACGAGCGTGCGTCGGGCCGCGAGGTCGTCCTCGATGCGGCGCCAGCTCCCGCTGTCGACGAAGAGGCTGTGCCACAGCACGGCGGGCGAGCCCTCCCCGGTCACGCGCACGCGGAGCGAGCCGAGCCTGGTCTGGATCGATTGGTCCGGTGCCACCGCCCCTCCCCAATCCCATGTTGACACTGTCAACCAGTAGTATCGACGCCGATGGTTGACAGTGTCAATGCGCCCACCGACTCAGCCGGCGACGGCGCGCTGCGCCGGCGCCTGGTCGCCGTCGCCCTGGAGGAGCTCGCCACCACGACCGCCGAGAGGCTCAGCGTCCGCAAGGTCGCCGACCGGCTCGGCGTGAGCCATCAGGCGCCCTACGTGCACTTCGGTGACCGGCGCACCTTCCTCGCAGCGGTCGCCGGCGTCGGTCTCGCCGCCGCGGCCGAACGCGCCAAGGTGGCCGTGGGCGCCGCCGGGCCCGATCCGGCGGCCCGACTGCACGCACTGGCCGACGCCTACGTCCACTTCGTCCGTTCCGAGCCGCATCTCCACGACCTTGCCTACGGCCCGGCCGTCGCCATGGGCGACCACCCCTGGCTGCAGGCGGCGGCCATCGAGTACTGGAATCTCCTCGTCGACGTCGTCAGCGCCTGTCAGCCACCCGTCGTGACCCACGAGGACGTCCTGAACCGGTGCACCAGCGCATGGGGGCTCGTGTACGGGATCACCCGCCTCGACATCCACCACAAGATCCCCCCGTCCGTGCCCGGCGATCCAGCGCTGCTCATGCACACCGCCCTGGCCGCCCTGTACCAGCACTGGCAGGCCAGCACCTGACGACCCGGGCCTCGCCGGCACCGAGGTCCTCCTCGCCGCCAGGCCAATGCGAGGATCGAGTCGCGGACGGTGCGGGCGACCGCCATCCAGACGCCGGCCGACGGCTCGTTGATAGCCAGCATCGCGTCGCCCGTGAACGCGGCGGGGTCGGCTCGCGCAGATCGTCGACGACCTAGCGGCCGACGCGACCCGCCCCACTCGAGAGCCGCCCCCGTAGGCCCGTGCGACTGCCACCCCTGACAGTGAGGAGCTGACGGGCTCTCGGAGCCGTCATCGGCCAGGCGAGCCCGCTGGGCCGATGGCGCGCGGACCGCGATGCCGAGGGGCGGTGCGCCGCCGTCAGCAGCTCAGCCGATCGGAACCCGGCCGCGGACGCGGGTGCCCGATCCGGGCGGGCTGTCGATCGCGAGCGTGCCGCCGAGAGCGCCGAGCCGGTCCTCCGCGTTGATCAGCCCCGATCCGCTCGCGCGGGCTGCGTCGGCGTCGAACCCCTCGCCGTCGTCGCTGACGGAGAACATCACGGTGTCACCGTCCTCGGCAAGGGCAACGGCGATAGTGCCGGCGCCGCTGTGGCGCACCGCGTTCTGCACCGCCTCCAGGCAGACGAAGTAGAGCGCGGTCTCGACGGCCTTGCCGTACCTGCTGAAGCCGTCAGTGGCCACCGTGACCGGCACCGGGAGACCACGGACGCTCGAGCGGAGTGCGGCGGCAACGCCGTCCTGGTCGAGGATCGGTGGCTGCAGGCCACGGGCCAGTGTGCGCAGAGTGTCGACCGTCGCGTCGACCTCGGTGGCGAGCCCGGCCAGTTCGCTCCGAAGAACAGCGGAGTCGACGCCGGAGTCAGCCTGTGTCTGCAGCACTGCGAGCCGCAGCCGGAGCGCAATCAGCCGGGCCTGGGCGCCGTCGTGGAGATCGCGCTCGACGCTGCGCCGGGCGGTGTCGTGCGCCTCCACCAGACGGCGACGGGAGGCCCGCAGGTCGTCGAGCTGGGCGGCCAGGGCATTCGAGAGACGACTGTTGCGGAGGGCCGTTCCGGTCACCCGCGCGACGTCGGCGAGCACGTCGGCTGCTCCTGGCGCGAGGTCGCCGGCGACGTCGGTGAGCAGTCGGATCTCGCCCAGATGCTCGCCGTGGCTGACGATCGACTCGGCCAGGCAGGTGCGGTAGGCGCCAGCCGGCCCGACGTACGCCGCCGGCTCGGGGCCGTCCTCGGACGTCAGGTGCGCCTCGACCCGAACCGCGCCGGTGCTGCGGTGCAGGGCATCCACGACTCGAGGGAGAAGCTGGTCGGCGGCGTCCTCCCCGGCATGGGCCGCGATCTCGGACACCACCTCGGTGCGGTCGGCGGCGAGTCGGTAGACCAGCCGGTCGATGCCTCGCCTGACCCGGCGTCGCACCGGCTCGGCGGCGACAGTGACGACGCCTACGGCGATCCAGGGCAGAGCCGTCCGCTGCGAGAGCCTGGCCGCCACGATCCCGACGGAGAGGACGGCGGCGACGAACCCCGCAGTGGCGACGATCGAGAGTGCGGTGGCAACCGTGCTGCGGGCGAGCGCCGGCTCGAGGTCGTGCACGCGGAACCGAGCCGCCGCGAGGGCGTAGGCGAGGAGCAGCGCCTGGAGACCGACGAGGACGGTCGGGACCCACAGCTCCGGCCACGGGTAGGTGGCGACCCACAGCACGGCTGTCACGCCGACGGCGGTGCCGACCATGCGGAACGGCATCCGCAGCGCCGGGTCGGCGCGCCGCCAATTCGCGATGAGCGCCGTCACGGAGATGAGGGTCGCGACGCCCGTCACCAGCAGACCGAGTCCCAGGAGCACGCCGACGGGCGGTGGGGTCTCGCCCGTGCCCCACGCACCGGTGGGCCACCCGTCGATCACGAGTCCGATCAGGAAGAGCGAGCCGCCAACCCCCGCCAGCCACAAGGCAACTCGCCAGCGCGGGCCGGGCAACGAGCCGTCGGGAAAGATCGCAGGGAGCACCGTGAGGAGCAGCACCACCTGCGGCAGCCACAGCCAGTTCATGATCCAGAACGGCGCCGAGGCCGAGAGCGGCAGCTCGGCCGGGATCAGCGGGTGGTCGTTGGCGATGGCCGCCACGTAGCCCCAGCGCACTATCTCGATATCGGCCACCGCCGCGGCCGCACAGTGCGCCGCAGCCAGGCCCGCGATCACCAACAGGATCGGACCGATCCGATTGCCGGGCCGACGCGTGACGATCATCCACCCGAGCCAGGAGAGCAGCAACGCGGTCGGCGCGTTGTGGAAGACGAACAGGCCGTACAGGACGTCGATCGATCGACCGCGCACCCACAGAGACGCGAGAGCCACGACGGTCACCGCGGTGATGGCCACAGAGGCGACCGTCACGCGGCGGTTCGATCGCGGCGACGTGTCCACCCGTCGAGTATCGATCTGCGCGGCCGTCTGCGATAGCGGGTCGCGCCGAACCGTGGCGGTGCGGCTACCCACACCCTCGATCGGCCAGGACGCTCGGTGTGACGCGACCTGCAACGGTTCGAGATTGGTAGGCACGTTCCTACCATTCGGAGGTCACCATCATGGCTACACCCGCTTCCTATCCCGGTCAGCGGCTTCTCGCAGTGGCCGCCGTCGCCGGGCCCGTCGTGTTCCTGCTCAGCGACGTCGCCTACCTCACGGCCGGCAACGGCATCAACAACGGCGTGCTGGGCGGCACGATCGGTGTCTGGTCGGTCTTCCTGCTCGGCTGGGCGTTCCTGGGCATCTCCCGCGCGCTCGAGCCGGCGGCGCCGCGCGGCGCCTTGACGTTGCTCGTGCTGGCAGTCCCGATGGTCGCCGGTGGCGCCGCGTTCAACGTCAACGGGATCCACTGGGACCACTTCGGCAACGACTTCATGGGCGTGACCGACGGCGACGCCGCGTTCGGCTTCCTCGCGTTCCTGCCATGGGGCTGGTTCGCACCCGCGTCGTTCGTGGTCGCCGGCATCTTCGTGTGGCGCACCGCCATCGCTCCCCGCTGGGCCGCCGCGCTCACTGGACTCACCGGGCTGCTGTTCATCTCGGCCCGCCCGGCCCAGGTCGATGCGCTGGCGATCGTCTGCGACGTGACGATGGTGTTGGGCATGGTGCCGATCGGGCTCGCGCTGCTGCGGCACGCCTCCGACGCGAGGGCTCGCGACGCGGCCCGAGCTTCCGCTCGGGTCCGGGCCAACGGCTAGCGTGAATCCGTGATCCGCGTCGTCGCCGCCGAGGACAGCTACCTCATCCGCGAAGGGCTCCGGCTGCTCCTGGACACCCAGCCAGATCTTGAGCTGGTGGCCACGGCAGCCTCCCTCCCGGAGCTGTTGTCGATGGTGGACGACCACCGACCCGACGTGCTGGTGACCGACGTGCGAATGCCTCCGGGCCAGGGCGACGAGGGCATCCGCGCAGCCGAGGAGCTCGCGGTCACCCACCCCGGTCTCGGCATCGTCGTGCTCTCGCAGTACGTCGAGCCCGAGTGGGCGCTGCGGCTGTTCGAGCCGACCGCGGCCCGGAGGGCCTACTTGCTGAAGGAGCGGGTCGGCGACATCGGGCAGCTGCGACACGCCATCGAGACCGTCACCACCGGAGGCTCGGTGCTCGACCCACGGGTCGTCGACGCACTGGTGCACGCACGCACCGTCCGCGAGCGATCGCCTCTCGGCCGGCTCACGCCACGCGAGACCGAGGTGCTCGGGCTGATGGCTGCCGGAATGTCCAACAGCGCCCTCGCCGAGCGGCTCGTACTCTCCGAACGTGCCGTGGAGAAGCACATCACCGCCGTGCTCACCAAGCTCGACCTGGGGCCTGAGGACTCGGCGGTGCACCGCCGAGTGCGTGCGGTCCTGCTGTACCTGTCGGCCACGGGCGACGGCTGATCGGACCGTGGGGGCCGGACGGTTGCGTGCTGTCTCAGCAGAGAGCGGTATCGAAGAGCGCGACGCGAGCACGATGCAGGCGGCAAACGCACAATTGACCGACACTCGACTCATAGCTACCCAGCGCTACCCATCGCTCAGAGAGGCGACCATGGCCGGCTACAAGGTGCAGAGCAGATACGTCAAGGCAGGGTTCATCGCCGACGCCGAGGACAAGATCGAGGACGCGATCCAACCAGTCCTGGACGAGGGGACGGCGAACGGCTGGACTCTTCACTCATTCCAAGCCACGGCCGCGGCGAAGGGGACCAACCTCGTGCTCATCTGGCAACTGCCTGATTGACGCGGAGCTGGACACGTCGCCACCGGCCAGATCGGCGAGGTGCGCAACGTTCAGGACCGGTCTGCGAGCATCGGTGCTGCGAGTGAACGGGTTGTGCTGATCAGACTTGCGGCCAGGGTGAGGACCACGATGGTGGCCACAATGGCCAGATAGGTCACCGGGCCGGGTTGGATCGTGAACGATCCGGTTCTTCCGTAGGTGAACCCGGCAACGCCGGCGGCGGCTGCAGCAGTGCCGAGCACGAGGCCGACAGCCACGGCGAACGTCGATTCCAACATTGCCGAGCGAAGCAGTTGGGAGGGTGTTGCTCCGATCTTCCGGGCGAGGGCGAACTCTGAGCGTCGCCCGAGCATGGTGGCGACGCAGTTGTTGATGACGACGATCGCGGCGAAGACTGCGATCATGCCGACGATGATGAAGGTGAGGGTCTGGACGCCCTTGTCATCGGCGCTGGCAGTGATGCCGTCGGCGGCGTTGGCGTTGTTCTGGATCATGAGGGTGTACAGCGAGACGGTGGCCAGCGCGGTGAAGATGATGACCGGCATCGTGATGGCTGCGGTCTGATCGGTGCGTCGTCGGATGTTGGATGCCGCCAGGTAGCCCGGCGCTCCGGTGAGGAACCGGGTGGGCAGGTCGACGAGGGTGACGATCGCACGCAGGAACAAGGGCGATAGCAGTGCCAAGCCGATCGCGGAGGCGATCCCTGCCTGGCCGGCGATGCTCAAGGCCAGGAAGCCTTCGTCCTTGAGCACGGTGGCGGTCACGATGGCGCAGCTGATGCCGACGGCGATGAACACCGCACCGACGATGATGTGGAATCCGCTGATCTTCGATCCGTCGGTGGCGGGTTGTGTCAGTGCGTCCTTCGCGCTGATTCCTCCGGTTCGCCGTGCGGTGATGGTCGCGGCCCCGATCGTGGCGACCAGAGTCACCGCAGGCCCGGCGATCAGGGCGAAGGAACCGAAGGCGTAGTCGACGGTGTCGGCGATCTGGTCGGTGGACTGAAGGGCGCTGAGGATGGCACGTCCGATCAGCACGGCGGGTGCGATGGCGATGATGGAGGCGGCGAGGGCGACGGCGGCCCCCTCGCCGATGATCATGCGCCCGATCTGTGCTGGAGTGGCCCCTGCTGCCTTGAGGAGCGCCAGCTCGCCTTGGCGTTGTCGTATCGACAGGCTCATGGTCGAGGACACACCGAAGGCCACGATGAGCAGCCCCCAGCCTCCGACCGCGCCGGCGATGGTGGTCAGTGAGGACTTGTCCACCGTGGAGACGCCGCTTCCGGCCGCGGTGTCGAACAGTGACGCGAACGCCGTGAGGATGACCGCTCCGAGGAACACGTTGACGAAGGTTGCGGTGAACCGGCCCAGGCGAAACCGCAAGGAGTTGATGGCCAAGCCCAGCATGATCATGGCTGGCTCCTTCCCTGGCCGGGTGCGGTGCGGGCCGCTTCGAGGCGCAGCATCTGTTCGGAGACCGTAGCCGCGGTGGGTTCGCTCAGCGTGCCGACGATGTGACCGTCGGCCAGGAAGATCACCGAGTCGGCGTGAGCCGCCGCGACGGGGTCGTGGGTCACCATGACGACCGTCTGCTGATGTTCGTGCACGGCGGTGCGCAGCAGTCTCAGCACTCCGGCCGCGCTGGTGCTGTCCAACG
>CAZTHV010000019.1:0-3876 GCA_964613165.1 uncultured Marmoricola sp. | reverse complement strand
GCGAACAGGATCGACGGCCTGGACGCGAGTGCGCGTGCGATCGCGACGCGCTGCTGCTGTCCGCCTGACAGCTCTCCCGGACGCTGTCCCAGCCGATCTCCCAGCCCGACCTGGTCGAGGAGTGCGATGCACCGAGCGCGGTCGATCTTGGTGCCAGCGAGCCGCATCGGCAAGGTCACGTTCTGCAATACCGTGAGTGTCGGCAGCAAGTTGTACTGCTGGAAGATGAACCCGATCCGGGTACGCCGAAAGCGCGTGACGTCCGCTTCGCTGCCCTGCACCAGTTCTCGGCCGTCGACGTACACGGTTCCGCGGGTCGGACGGTCCAGCCCGGAAGCGCATTGAAGCAGGGTGCTCTTGCCCGATCCCGACGGCCCCATGACTGCGGTGAATGTGCCCCCCGCGAACGAGGTCGTCACGTCATCGAGTGCGGTCACCCGATTGGCGGACGTCCCGTACGTCTTGGTCAGCCCGACCACCCGCAACGGTGAGTGCATGGCGTCAAGCGGAGGCTCTGAGCTGGTCACGATGTCAGTCCGATCGTCAAGGAGCAGTGCGGATTCCAGCATGGGTGTGGTGCGGCTGATCACGACACCGCCGCAGGGACGGCGATCGGACCGACTTTCGGCGGGTCGACCGACGGACCGATGGCGGTGTGACCGCGGGATCCGCTACAGCTAGCGTGGACCGACATGACAGAGGCGGGTGACTCGCAGCCACGACCGGCTGGCCGGCGTTGGCACCTGCTCACCTACCCCATCGCCCGGGCGGGCGATCCGTCAGCCGTATGGCGTCAATCGGTGGTGGACGTCGTGCTGATCGTCGGCGCGGTCGCCTTCGGACTGCTCATCCTGATCCCGACCGCCGCCATGCACAGTGGTCCCGCCCTCATCGTCGACCTCGTCCTCGGCACGACGGCATGTGGGCTGCTGGTCGTGCGCCGACGGTTCCCCGCGCAGGTCGGGGTCTTCGCGGTCGCGGCCTCAGCGGTCTCGGCCTTCGCGGCGGGGGCATCGCTGGTGGCGTTGTTCACTGCGGCGATTCGCATCCGGCCCGCGATCCTGGCGGCGCTGACCGCCGGTGAATTGGTCGCGACGTTCTGCTTTCCGCTGCTGTATCCCGGCGCCGCGGACTTCAGCTACGCCGTCCAGGTCACGATCGGGAGCCTGCTGAACCTGGCCGTGGTGGGCTGGGGTCTCATGGTTCGCGCGCAACGGAACTACCTGCGCACCGTGGTGGAACGCGCCCAGGATCTCGAAGCGCGCCAAGAGATTCTCGCGGCCAACGCCCGCGACCAGGAACGCCGCCGCATCGCCCGGGAGATGCACGATGCGCTTGCCCACCGGCTGTCACTGCTGAGCGTCCACGCCGGCGCCCTGGAACTTCGTCCCGACTTGTCGCCAGAGCAGACACGCACCATGGCAGGCATCATCCGTGACACCAGCCACCACGCCTTGGAGGACCTCCACGAGGTGATCGGACTGCTTCGCGACGGCACCAACCAGGGCTCAAGCCTCCTGACGCCGCATCGAGGCCTGGAAGACCTGCCGGCGCTCGTGGCGGAGTCCCGACGCACGGGCACCGAGGTGGAGCTCGTCCAAGGCGTCGCCGGAGGTAGCGCAAGCACCCGGGGCCATGCTGCCGCGGCGACCGCCTATCGGATCGTCCAGGAAGGTCTGACCAACGCCAGGAAGCACGCACCACAATCCCCGGTCAAGGTCGTGATCCAGCCCCAAGAACCGGACGAGATCATGGTGACTGTGAGCACCTTCCTCAATCCGCACCCTGATGCAGGCTCCTCCATTCCGGGCACCGGCACAGGGCTACGCGGACTCGCAGAACGGGTGTCGCTGCTCGACGGCACGTTCGACGCCGCGACGGTCGGAAACCAGTTCATCATCACTGGCAGGCTTCCGTGGATCTCCTAGCAGACGAGACACGCGTTGTCCTGGTCGACGATGACGCCCTGGTGCGGATGGGCCTGAAGGCCATGCTCGACGGCCTGGAGGAGATACGTGTGGTCGCCGAGGCCTCCGATGGCGACGAGCTCCCCGCCATCGTCGCCGAGCACCGACCGCACGTCGTTCTGATGGACCTACGGATGAAGAACGTCGACGGGATCACCGCGACCCGACACCTCCAGCGCACACCAGAGCGCCCGGCCGTCATCGTCCTCACCACCTTCGACGACAGCGAACTCGTGACGAGCGCCATCAGAGCCGGAGCGATCGGCTTCCTGCTCAAGCACGCCCCGCCGGAGGACATCGTGCGCGCCATCGGGGCAGCACGCCAGGGCGAGAGCCTGTTCTCCCCCGAGATCGCCGCCCGGCTCGTCACTCTCGTCGCCAACGGCATCCGCGACGAGACCGACCAATCCGCGGCGCGCGAACGACTCCGACATCTCAGCGCACGCGAGATCCAGGTCGCCCAAGCGGTTGCGGAAGGAAAGCCGAACGCGGAAATTGCGACCAGCCTCGCCCTCACCGTGCCCACCATCAAGAGCTACATCAGCGACATACTCAGCAAGACCACCACCAGCAACCGCGTGCAGCTTGCGGTCCTCGTCCACACAGCCAAGCTCATGGACCGCGGCGAACGTCGCTGAACCAGCTGGTCTGGACGCCGGTGCCGGAGACGTTGGATCGTGCGCAGTGCATCCCCGGTTGGCCGGCCATGGTCCGTCCTTGTTCGCCGGGCTGTCGGAGCCTCTCGACCTGAGGCTCGTGGATCGCCTGGAGCTCGACTCCGGGGCGGTGGCCATGCGCTACCAGCCGAAGAGCTGACCGCGACGCGGACACGGTCATGGGAGGACCAGGAGGGGGCTGGCGGCCAAGGCCAGGAGCTGCTCCACGCTCGGCAGATCGCCGGCCGAGGGTGAGCCCGGCGCGGCGTTGTTGCCCCACACGCCGGCGGCGTCGACCGCCACGGTGAGTCCGTCGTCCCGCTTGACGACCACGGCATGTCCGTCGGCGTCGTCCGCGACGCGCGCCTTGCGGACGCCGGCCGGAAGCGCGCCGTCGTAGGCGGTCCACCGGCTGTGGCCCATGACGATCTGCGGCGGCTCGACCAGCCTCTCGCTGGTCGAGGCCGTGTCCCCGCGACGGGCCGGCGAGACGACCTCTACCTGGACGACGCCGAGGGCATCCCCGCTCTCCCAGCCGAGCTTGGTGCCCAGCGAGACCAGCCCGTCCTCATCACAGCCGGTCTGGACGTTGGTCACCTCACCGTCGAGATCGAGATGCTTGCCGACCGGATCCAGATGCTGCACCGCCGCCTGACGATAGGCGGCCAGCACCGGCGCGACCGCCGGGTCCTTCCACGGCTCCGACTCCGAGGTCTCGGAGGGCACGATCCTGTCCGATTGGACGGACTCCGCGGTGGGCCAGACTTGCCGGCCGGAACCGCTCGCCAGCCCCCCCAGTCGCGCGAGCGAGCACAGCGCCTGTGCACTCTGATCCGATGCGGCGGACGGGCTGCCGGCAGGGCGGAGGGAGGCCGTCTCGCCACCGGTCGGGCCGACCGGGCCGATGAGAAGCGGGGCAGCCACGACGGCTGCGCCGACGGCCAGGACCGTGGTCGTGATCGCCGTCACGTTGCGGGCCCGGCGACGACGAAGCAACGCGACCCGTCCCCGCCTGACATCGAGCAGCGGGTCGGCCTCGGGCACGGGCGCCCTACGACCGAGCTCGTCCAAACGGCGGGAGAGTGCGTCGAGATCGTTCATCGTTGTCCTCCTAGAAAGTGTGTTCGGGCACCAGGACGCTGCGCAGGGAGGCGAGTGCGGCCGAGGTCTGGCTCTTGACGGTGCCGCTGCTGACCCCGAGGTCGGCGGCGGTCTCCTCGATCGAGAGCCCCCAGTAGTGGCGCAGCACCACG
>CAZTHV010000018.1:0-20160 GCA_964613165.1 uncultured Marmoricola sp. | reverse complement strand
CGGCCACAACGTGATGCACGGCCAGTACGACTGGATGGGCGACCCGAGCCTGTCCAGCCGGATGTTCGAGTGGGACAACGTCTGCCCGAGCGAGCAGTGGAAGTACTCCCACAACTACATCCACCACACCTTCACCAACATCCTCGGCAAGGACCGCGACATCGGCTACGGCATCCTGCGGATGGACGAGGGCCAGGAGTGGCGGCCCTACTACCTGGGCAACCCGGTCTACGCCTTCCTGCTGATGGTCTTCTTCGAGTGGGGCGTGGCCCTGCACGACCTCGAGGTGGACAACCTGGTGGCAGGGCGGCGAAGCCTGGAGGACAACAGGCACCTGATGCCCGGCCTGTGGCGCAAGATCCGGCGCCAGGCGGTCAAGGACTATCTGCTCTTCCCGGCGCTCACCGGCCCGCTCTTCCCGCTGACCCTCCTGGGCAACGCGGCCGCCAACCTGGTCCGCAACATCTGGGCGTTCAACATCATCTTCTGCGGGCACTTCCCGGCCGGCGTCGAGTCCTTCACGGAGGAGGACTGCTACGACGAGAATGGTGAGGAGCCGCGCGGACACTGGTACTACCGGCAGGTGCTCGGCTCGGCGAACATCACCGGTGGCCCGCTCTTCCACATCATGACCGGCAACCTGTCCCACCAGATCGAGCACCACCTCTTCCCGGATCTCCCGGCGCGCCGCTACCCGGAGATCGCCGAGGAGGTGCGGGAGATCTGCGAGCGCTACGGCCTGACCTACAACACCGGACGCCTCTCCGCGCAGCTGTTCAGCGTGGCGAAGAAGATCGCCCGGCTCGCGCTGCCCACCCGCAAGACGCCGGCTCCCGTCGAGCCGCTGGCCGAGCCGGCTCCGCTAGCCGCCTGACGCCGGGTCCGCGGGGCCGGCGAGATGACAGGCGGTGCCGCGACCGTCCAGCGTCAGCAGGCCGGGTCCGTCGGTGGCACAGCGCTCCACCGCGATGGCGCAGCGGGGGTGATAGGCGCAGCCGGACGGCGGATCGAGTGGGCTCGGCGGCTCGCCGGGCTGGTGAGCCGAACCGGGCCGGCGTACGTCGTCGATGCGGGGCACCGCGGCCAGCAGGGCCCGGGTGTAGGGATGCCGGGGCTCGGCGAAGACCTGTGCGGTGGGGCCGTCCTCGACGACCCGGCCCAGGTACATCACTGCAACACGATCGCAGACCGCTCCGACGACGCCGAGGTCGTGGGAGATGAAGATCAGCGCCAGGCCGAGGTCGACGCGCAGCCGGTCGAGGAGCTCGACCACCACCGCCTGGGTGGAGACGTCCAGCGCGCTGACCGCCTCGTCGGCGATGAGCACGTCCGGCTCCACGCACAGCGCGCGGGCGATGCCGATCCGCTGCCGCTGACCCCCGGAGAGCTGGCGGGGCCGGCTGTCGAGCGCGGATGCCGGCAGGCCGACCAGCTCCATCAGCTCCGCGGCGCGCCGATCCGCCGCGGCGCCCTCGTAGAGCCGGTGCACCCCCATCAGCTCGCGCAGCATGGATCCGATCCGCATCCGCGGGTTCAGCGAGGCGGAGGGATCCTGGAAGACCATCTGGACGCGCCGCCGGTCGTCGATGCTGCGCCGGTCGTCGAGCTCGACGCCGTCGAGCAGCAGCCGGCCCGCCGTGACCGAGGTGAGGCCGCAGATGGCCTTGGCCAGCGTGCTCTTGCCGCATCCGGACTCGCCGACCACGCCGAGGGCGGCACTCGCCTCGACGGAGAGGCTCACGCCGTTGACGGCGTGGACCTCGGTCGGTGTGCGGCCGAGGCCACCGCCGACCCGGTAGCGCACGTGGAGATCCTGGACCCGCAGCATCAGCGCGCCACCCCCTTCGTCGCGCGGCCCTCCAAGGCCACCACCGACGCCCGCAGTGCCGCGGTGTACTCGTGCTGCGGCTCGCGCAGCACCTCGCCGGTGGCGCCGCGCTCCACGACGATCCCCTCGCGCATCACCACGATCTGCTGGGAGATCTGAGCGATCACCGCCAGGTCGTGGGTGACGAAGACCAGCGCCAGGCCACGCTCCTCGCGGAGCCGGTCGAGTACGCCGAGAATCTGGTCCTGCACGGTGACGTCCAGGGCCGTGGTGGGCTCGTCGCACAGGAGCAGGCGCGGATCGCCCGACAGCGCGAGGGCGATCATCACCCGCTGGCGCAGCCCGCCGGACAGCTCGTGGGGAAAGGCGCGGGCACGACCCGTCGGGTCGGGGATGCCGACCTCGCCCAGTAGGCCGAGCGCGATCTCCCGTGCCGCGCGGCGCGAGACCCGCTCCCGCCGGCTGGCGATGACCCCGTCGGCGACCAGGTCGCCGACGCGGCGCGTCGGGTTCAAGGCGGTCATCGGCTCTTGGAAGACCATGGCGATCCCGTGACCGCGCAGCTGCTCGGGGCGGTACGCCGCGCCGTCGAAGCGGAGTGCTCCCGCGGAGACCCGGACCCCGCGCGGCAGCAGCCCGATCACCGAGCGCATGGTCAGGCTCTTGCCGGACCCCGACTCGCCGACCACGCCCAGGCACTCCCCGGAGGCGACGGACAGGTCGACGGAGTCGACCACTCGTCGTACGTCTCGGCCGTGGCCGACCTCGACGCAGAGACCGCGCACCTCCAGCAGGGGGGTCATGACTGCTTCACCAGGTCGTCGAGGCCGTCGCCGATCAGCGCGAAGCCGAGGCCGAGGATCGTGATCGCGACGCCGGGGGCCGCCACCAGCCACCACTGCTCGGCGAAGCGAGCCCGGTTCTCGGCGATCATCGCGCCCCACTCGGGCGTCGGCGAGGGGATGCCCAGGCCGAGGAAGGAGAGCGTCGCCAGCGCGAGGATGGCGATCCCGATGTCCAACACGACATAGACCAGGGTCTGGTTCAGCGTGTTCGGGAGCACGTGCCGGACCAGGACCCGGCGTCCGGACAGGCCACCGGCCCGGGCGGCCTGGACGTACTCCAGCTCGCGGACGCGCATGATCTCGCTGCGGATCAGCCGGGCGTAGACGATCCAGCCGACCGCCACGAAGACGATGATCACCGGGAGCTCCCCGGGACCGAGGAGCCAGAACGGCCGGGCCATGCCCAGGGCGCCGAGCAGGGCGAGGAAGAAGACCAGGACCGGGAACGACTGGACGAGGTCGATCAGCCGGGCGACGACCGTGTCGACGAATCCGCCGTAGAAGCCGGCCACCGCGCCGATCGCGGTGCCGAGCAGCATCGGGAGCACGGCGGCCAGCACGCCGACGCGGAGGTCGACCCGGATCGCCCAGATCAGCCGGGAGAGGGTGTCGCGACCGAGCGCGTCGGTGCCCAGCCAGTGATCGCCGCTCGGCGGCGCGAGCCGGTTCAACAGGTCCTGCTTGAGTGGATCGGCCGGCGCGACGAGCTCGGCGAGGACGCCGGCGATCACGAAGGCGCCGACCACCACGGAGCCGGCGACGAGCTTGCTCCGGCCCCTGCGATCGGCACGGCGGCCGGTGCGTGGGCCGGTGCCTGGGCCGGTGGCGACCTCGTGCTCCAGCATCGTGCTCATGACGCACGCACCCTGGGGTCGATGCTCACCTGGGCCAGGTCCGCGAGCAGGTTGACCGCCATCACGGCGACAGCGAAGACCAGCGTCACCCCCTGGGTGACCAGGAGGTCCTTGCCGATCGCCGAGGTGACCAGGGTGGAGCCCAGCCCGTGGATGTCGAAGGTGACCTCGAGGACCACCACGCCGAAGAGCAGGAAGCCGACCTGGACGGCCAGCAGGCTCACGGCGGGCGAGAGCGAGTTGCGGAGGACGTACCAGCGGAACAGGCGTCCGCCGCCGACGCCGGCGGCACGCGCCGCGGTGACGTAGTCGGACTCCAGGACGTCGACCATGCTGGTGCGCAGGCTGCGGGCGACGACGGGCGCCAGCGCCAGGGCCAGCGTCACGGCGGGGAGCACGACGGAGCGTAGGTGCTCGGGTGGGGTGTTGCCGAAGCCGGACACCGGGAACCACCCGGTGGGCAGCGCCACGAAGCGGATCAGCATCAGGCCGACCCAGAACGTCGGCAGGTAGAGGGCGAGGATGCTGCTGGTCCGCAGGGTGTGGTCCAGCCATCCGTCCCGATGCGTGGCCGCCAGCCAGGCGAGCGGCAGTGCGACCAGCCCGGTCAGGAGCATGGTGGCCACGACCAGCCACACGGTGGGAGCCAGGTGCTCCGCGATCACGGAGACGACGTCGTCACCGGTCCGCGCGGAGGTGCCGAGGTCTCCGTGGGCGAGGCGGACGAGGAACGACCAGTACTGGCCGATCACGCCGCGGTCGTAGCCCAGCTGGTGACTCAATGCGGCGACCTGCTCGTCGGTGGCCTTGGGGCCCAGGATGACGCGGGCGGGATCCCCGGGGGTGACCTTGGTGATCAGGAAGACCAGGAAGGTCACCGCCAGGAGGAGTGGCACGGCCTGCAGCAGCCGGCGCCCGGCGAAGGCGTACCGACTGCTGCCTGCCGATGCCATCGCCAACCGCCTATTCCTCGACCCACAGGGTGGCTGCGTCGTACAGCCCCGACGGACGCAGCTCCAGCCCGCGCGTAGTGGACCCGGCCACTGCGGCGACGTACGGCGAGAGCAGCGGAACGACGGTGGCGGCATCGTAGTTCTGCTTCTCGAAGTCGGCGACCGCTGCCGCCTGCGCCTCCGCGTCGCTCGCGGCGGAGACCGCCGCCAGGGCACCCAGCGGGATGCTCGGGTCCGCGCCGGTGAACAGGTAGCCGGTGGCTCCGAGGAACGACAGCGGGTCGACCGCGGTCGGGGCCATGGCGGTGTAGTTGCCGATCGCCATCGAGAAGTCACCGGAGGCCAGCCGGGTCAGCAGCGTGGCCGAGTCCAGCTGCTTGATCTGGACGTCGATGCCGGCCTCCCCGAGCATCGGCTGGATCGCCTGGGCGGCCAGCAGGTCGATGCCCCGGGACGAGTCCACCAGCAGCTCCACGGTCGCGTCGCCTCCGGCGACCTGGGCCAGCTCGGACTTGGCGGTGGCGGTGTCGAAGGACCACTCACACGTGGGGCAGCCGTCGGTGCCAGGCACGTTCGGCGGGAGCACTCCCTGGGCGAGCTCGGCCTTCTCGTCATAGACCGAGGCCACCAGGGCCTCGCGGTCGATGGCCAGCGAGACGGCCTTGCGGAAGTGCGGGTCGTTCATGGGTGCCGCGGCCTGGGAGAAGGTGATCACGCTCATCGAGGAGGACGGCACGGCGTCGATCCGCGAGGAGGCGTCGGCCGCGGACAGGTTGTCGAGCGGCACTCGGTCGGCCAGCCCCGAGTCACCGCTCTGCACCTGGAGCAGGCGCTGGCTGGTGTCGGCCACGACCTTGTAGGTCAGCGCGTCGAGGTAGGGCTTGTCGCCGTCCCAGTAGTGCTCGTTGCGCACCAGGGAGATCTCGTCGTCGCTGGTGGATTCGATCGCGAACGGCCCGGCGCCGATCGGCTGACGGTAGAACTCCTTGGCACTCTTGCCGCCGAAGTCGGCCGGCACGATCGCGGAGTTGCTCCAGCTCAGGATGCCCAACAAGGCTGATGAAGGAGCGGTGAGGGAGATGACGACGTTGGCATCGTCCTGGGCCTTCGCCCCCTTGACGAAGGCGGAGTAGAGAGCGCCGTACTGCGCTCCGGCCATCCACTGCTCGACCGAGAACACCACATCCTCGGCGGTGACCGGCGTGCCGTCGCTGAACGCGGCGTCCGGCTGCAGGGTCAGGGTCAGCTCGGTCCCGGTGGAGTCGTAGGACCACGTCTTCGCCAGCCCCGGCGCGATCTCCTGACCGTCGGGACTGACCTCGACCAGCGGCGCGAGGACCTCGCGCAGCAGCTGGTAGGTCGACACCTGGACCGCTGAGTCGGGGTTCCAGCCGTCGATCGTGTCGGGGATCGCGATGGTGAGGCTGCCGCCGGTCACCGGGGTGCCGGTGTCGTCACCTCCGCCGCTGCCTCCGCCGGAGCTGCCTCCGCCGCACGCCGCGAGCAGGAGGAGAGCGCCGGCCGCGAGTCCGGTAGTGAGCTGACGTCGAATCCTGGTGTTCACGTTCCTACCTCGATCGTCTCGTCGTGGGAGAGTAGACGCGGTTGCTGGACGCAAGCAGCGTACAATCAGTGGGTTGTTCGTAGAATCTCTACGTTAAGGGGAGTCCGTGTCAAGGTCTTCGGCGAAATCAGCGACGACGGCGACGCCCGTCACGCGGGGGAGGGCCGTGCCGAAGGCGACTCGTCGCAGCGCCGAGGCGACGCGCGACCTGATGCTCCGGGCGGGGACCAAGCTGGCGCTCGAGCGCCTCCGCGACGCCGACGAGGACGCCGCCGCGAGGGCGCTGGCCCATATCCGGCTCACGGACGTGGCCCGGGTCGCCACCGAGATCGAGCGCGGTGAGGGCATCGACCGTGGCCGGATCACCACCGGAGCGATCTACCAGTTCTGGCCGACCCAGGCCGCTTTTCAGGCCGACCTGATGGTGCACGTGCTCACCGACGAGCCGCTGCCGGCCGAGGCGCGGCTGGCTGCCCGAGCGCTGGAGCTGCTCGCCAGCGGCGACCCGATCGAGGACGTGCTGGCCGAGCTCGCGCTCTCGGCGTACCGGATCGCCCGGGAGACCGAGATCTACGACCTCTCGCTGCTCTTCGTGCCGTACAGCCGGCTGCCGCGCGTGGGCGAGGCCCTGCAGCGCTCCTACGCGGAGCAGGCCAAGGAGGCGCGGCCGATCTATCAGGCGCTGCTGCGGGCCGGGGGTCTGAGGATGCGCGAGCCGTGGCAGCTGGAGGACATGATGAGCGCGATCTCGGCGCTCCACGACGGATATCGCATCCAGGAGCACAGCGGTGCGGTCGCCGGCGACACCGAGCACGGGGAGTCGGTGCTGGCGCGCGCGACCGTGGCGATCTTCCAGTCCTTCACCGAGCCGTCCTGAAATGGTCCATGACGGCCTCGCACAGCGCCGTCTCGTCCACGTCCCGGGTCGAGTCGACCGCGTCGGGAGCCGACGCCAGCCGCGCCAGCACCAGACCGGCGTCGTGGTCGATCCAGAGGATCTGCCCGCTGACGCCCCAGGCCGTGGGATGGCCGTCGCCGGTGACCCACCACTGGGCTCGGTAGCTCCAGCCCTCCATGTGCCCGACCTCGGGTGAGTTGGCGAACGCCTGCTTGTCACCCCCCTCGCGCAGGATCCGGATCAGCTCCGGCGCGACCACCTGGTCCTCGCCGACCCGGCCGTCGTCCAGGAGCATCTGGCCGAAGCGGGCCAGGTCGCGGGCGGTGCTGTTCAGGCCGCCGCTGGCGACGGGGGTCCCGATCGGGTCCAGCAGCAGCCGAGCGGAGTGCTCGGCGCCGATCCGGGACCAGATCCGCCCGGCGAGCAGCTCGGCGTACGGCATGTCGTGCACCCGGGCCAGCAGCCATCCGAGTACATCGGTGGCCGGGGTCAGGTACATGAACGCCCGCCCGTGCTCGCCGGCCTTCTGCAACCCCGCGGCGAACTCCAGGAGTCCCTTGTCGGTCTCGTGCTTGGTGTCGACCCAGGCACCGCTGCGCCGGAGGAACTGCAGGAAGAGCGAGTCCTCCTGCTCCGGGCCGGCCTCGTGCTCGAGCCAGTCCAGCTCGTCCCACTCCGCCGCGACCACCATGTCGAGCACCTGCTGCACGGTGGTGTCGGCGAAGACGCCGCCGGCGAGCTCGGGAACGTAGTCCACGGCGAGACGGCCGGGGTCCAGGAGGCCGTCGTGGATCGCCATCAGGGCGAGCAGTCCGGTGAAGGACTTGGTCACCGAGGCCAGGAGGTGCAGCTGGTCGGGTCGCAGGTCGTTGTCGTAGCGCTCGTAGACGATCGCGCCGTCCTTGAGCACCACCAGGGCATCGGACCAGGTCCGGTGGATCATCTCTCCGACGGTGCGCTGGGTGCCCTCGTGGTCGAGGATCGTCAGCGCCTCGATCGCGGCCGGGTCGGCCAGGTCGGCCGGCAGGTCCCGGACCGGGCCGCTGCCGCGGGATACCTCGACCGTGGGCGAGATGAGGGTCATGTTCGAGAAGGCCCAGCGGTTGTAGGGCGGATAGAACCAGTTGCCGCGGGTCACCCGGTGCTCGGGCGCGGGCGGCGTGCCGGTCATCAGCCCCATCTCGCGAGCCGATGCGTATGGGTCGCTGCTCATAGGCTCTCCAAAAAGATCGTTCAGATGTCTTGTGCGATGAACATAGAAGTTCTACGTTGACGTGGTCAAGGGCTGGAATGAGGAGAATGCGATGACGCTGCGTACGGACACCGTCGGATCGACCGGTGAGGAGACGGCGCCGCCGGCGGCCGCCTACGCGGACCCCGCAGTCCTCGCCGCGGAGCTCGCCGCGGTCTGGCGTCGGCGATGGGTGATCGCCGGGCTGAGTGCCGATGTCGCAGAGTCGAAGAGCTACCTGACCACGGACATCGCGGGCGTCCCCGTGGTGGTGACCCGTGACCGGGACGGGGTGCTCCACGCCTTGTCCAACGTGTGCCGGCACCGCGGCATGATCCTCGCCGAGGGCTGCGGGTCGGCGATGGCGCTGACCTGCCCGAACCATGCCTGGACCTATGCGCTCGACGGGACGCTCAAGGGCGCGCCGCGCTCGTCGGCGGAGGAGGGGTTCGACGCGGGCTCCATCCGACTGCCCGAGTACGCCGTCGCCGAGTGGGGGCCGGTGGTGCTGGTGAGCCTCGACCCCGCCGCTGAGCCGCCCGCCGCGGAGCTTGCGGTGATGGACGCCACCCTCGCCGCGGCCGGCCTCGACCTCGCCACCATGCGGCGCTCCGGCGATCCGGTCGACTGGACCATCGAGGCGAACTGGAAGATCGTGATCGAGAACTACCTGGAGTGCTACCACTGCGCCTGGGTGCACCGGGACTTCTCCGCGGTCTTCGACGTCGCCGAGTACCGCTACGCCGGCCAGCCGGTCGGTGACCTGCTGATCGCGGCCTCCCCGGTGAAGGACGGCTCCGGCAACGCTCGCCGCGACGCGCTCTTGGACATCGACGGGCCGTTGAAGGAGAGCCACTGGTACCTGCTCTTCCCCGGCGCCACCGTCAACTGCTACCCGGGCGCGGGGGCGGTGGAGCTGACCTGGTACTGGCCGGTCGACGCCGAGACGACCGCCGCTCGCACCGTCGTGCTGGTCTCGCCCGACGCGAGCCCGGAGTACGAGCGGCAGGTCAACGCGCTGCTGCTGCAGGTCGGCGCGGAGGACAACGCGATCTGTCAGGGCATGCACCGCGGCATGCGGTCCGGGGCCCTCGACCGGGTCCGGATCCTGCCGGGCAACGAGCCGCTGATCAGCACCTTCCACACGCTGCTCGCCGAACGCGTCGACTACCAGGAGTCGGTCCGATGAGTCGCAGCCGGGTCGCCGGCGTCGGGATGGTCCCGTTCGCCACGCCACGCACCAGCGCCCCGTACGACGTCATGGGCGAAGCGGCCATCCGCGCCGCTCTGACCGACGCCGGCATCGACTACGCCATGGTCGATCAGGCCTACGCCGGCTACGTCTACGGCGCCTCGACCTGCGGGCAGAACGTCGCCTACCGGGTGGGGCTGACCGGCGTCCCGCTGGTCAATGTCACCAACAACTGCGCGACCGGCTCCAGCGCGCTGTTCCTGGCGCGCCAGGCGGTCGAGAGCGGCGCCGCCGAGTGCGTGCTCGCCTTCGGCTTCGAGCAGATGATGCGTGGTGCGCTCACCACGCTGTGGGACGACCGGCCGAGTCCCTTCGACCGGTTCGACGAGGTCAAGGCGCGGTCCCAGGAGCCGAGCGACGCACCCTTCGCCGCGCAGTACTTCGGTGCGGCCGGCACGGCGTACGCCGAGGAGCACGGACTGGCCTCGGACACCCTCGCCCGGATCTCGGTGAAGGCTCGGGCGCATGCGGCCCACAACCCCTACGCGGTGTTCCGTGACCCGCTCACCGTCGAGGAGGTGCTGGCCTCGCCCACTGTCTACGGACCGCTGACCAGGCTGCAGTGCTGCCCGCCCACGTGTGGCGCCGCGGCCGCCGTCGTGGTCTCGGCGGAGTTCGCTCGCCGCCATGGTCTGGACGGCTCGGTGGCGATCGCCGCCCAGGCGATGACCACCGACAGCCCCGCCTCGTTCTCCGGCGACATGCGCCGGCTGGTCGGCTACGACATGGCGGCCGAGGCGGCGCGCCAGGTCTACGAGACCAGCGGCGTGGATCCGGCCGACATCCCGGTGGTCGAGCTGCACGACTGCTTCACCACCAACGAGCTGCTCTCCTATGAGGCGCTGGGGCTGACTCCGGAGGGGACCGCGGAGAAGCTCGTCGTCGACGGCGACAACACCTATGGCGGCCGGGTGGTGACCAACCCGTCCGGGGGACTGCTGGCGAAGGGCCACCCCCTCGGGGCCACGGGCCTCGCGCAGTGCGCCGAGCTGGTGTGGCAGCTGCGCGGGAGGGCCGGCGCCCGGCAGGTCGAGGGTGCCTCCCGAGCTCTGCAGCACAACATCGGCCTCGGCGGCGCCGCCGTCGTGACGCTCTACGAGAAGGTCGGCTGATGGGGATCGACCGGGAGGCGGCCCTCGCCCTGGAGCTTCCCGCGCACACCGTCGAGGTCGAGCGCGGCGCCCTGCGCTTCTTCGCCCGGGCGACCGGTGAGCGTCGTGCGGAGTACGCCGATGTCGAGGCCGCCCGTGCGATCGGATACCCGGACCTGCCGGTGCCGCCGACGTACTTCTTCAGCCTGGAGCTCCAGGGCCCCGCCCCGTTCGGCTTCCTCGATGCCCTCGGTGTGGACCTGACCAGGATCCTGCACGGCGAGCAGGCCTTCGACTACCGCAGGGTGGCCTGCGCGGGCGAGCGTCTCACCCTCGCGCCGCGGATCGTCGAGGTGACCAGCAAGAAGGGCGGAGCGATGGAGCTGCTCAGCAAGCAGACGGCCGTGACCGATGAGGCCGGCGAGACCGTCGCGCTCCTCGGCTCGACCCTGGTGGTGACGAGCCGGTGACCGAGACCCGATCGCTGACCTGCGATCCGATCAGCCGGACCACTCTGGCGCTCTTCGCCGGCGCCTCCGGGGACCACAATCCGATCCACATCGACCTCGACGTGGCTCGTGAGGCGGGCGTGGACGACGTGTTCGCGCACGGGATGCTCTCGATGGCCTACCTCGCCCGGCTGGTGACCGAGTGGTTCCCGCAGCGCCGGCTGCTCACCCTGGACACGCGCTTCGTCGCGATCACGCCGGTGCGTGCCAGGCCGACCTGCTCCGGCACGGTCTCCTCGGTGGAGGACGGCGTCACCACCGTCGACCTGGTCGTCACGCTCGAGGACGGCACCGTCACCCTCACCGGCACCGCGACCGTCGCCGACGGCTGATCCGCCGGCGTCCACACCAACACGAGGAGTCAGACACCATGGGAAAGCTCGACGGCAAGGTCGCCATCGTCTCCGGATCAGGCCGGGGCATCGGGCGTGAGATCGCGCTCAAGCTCGCCGGTGACGGCGCGGCGGTGGTCGTCAACGACCTCGACGACGCGCCGGCCAAGGAGACCGTGGCGGCGGTGGAGGCCGCCGGCGGCGCGGCCCTCGCCTGCGTGGGCAGCGTGACCGAGGACGGCTTCGCCGAGCGGTTCGTGGCGACCGCGGTCGACTCCTTCGGTGGGCTGGACATCGTGGTCAACAACGCCGGCTACACCTGGGACAGCGTCATCCAGAAGATGACCGACGAGCAGTGGGACGCGATCCTCGACGTCCATCTCAAGGCGCCGTTCCGCATCCTGCGGGCGGCGCAGCCGGTGATCTCCGGTGCCGCGAAGGCGGCCCGCGACGCGGGTGAGGCGGTCCCATGCCGCAAGGTGGTCAACATCGCCTCGGTCGCCGGCATCGGCGGCAACGCCGGTCAGTCCAACTACGCGGCGGCCAAGGCCGGGGTGATCGGACTGACCAAGACACTGGCCAAGGAATGGGGCCGCTACAACGTCACCGTCAACACCGTCGCCTTCGGCCTGGTGACCACCCGACTCACCGCGACACCGGCCGGCGGCGACGGGACCATCGAGGTGGACGGCCGTCAGCTCCGGGTGGGCGTGAACCCCCAGGTGCTGGCCGCCGCCGAGGCCGGCATCCCGCTCGGCCGGGCCGGCACTCCGCAGGAGGCGGCCGGCGCCGTCTACCTGCTGTGCATCCCGGAGTCCGACTACGTCAGCGCCCAGACCCTGGTCTGCGGCGGTGGCTTCACCCTCTGAATCGTCAGGAGATCTCATGCCGACCATCGCCGGAACGCTTCGCTCCACCGCCAACCGAGTGCCCGACGCCGAGGCACTCCAGTTCGGCGACACCGTGCTGGACTACCGCGAGCTCGATCTGACCGTCGACCGCTGGGCGACCGCTCTGCGTGATCGTGGCGTCGTCAAGGGCGACCGGATCGCACTGATGTCGCTCAACTCGGACATGTTCGTGCTGGCGTTCTACGCCGTGCAACGCCTCGGTGCGATCCTGGTGCCCGTCAACCCCGCGTCCGCGCCGCCGGAGGTCGACCACATCGTGGCCGACTCCGGTGCCTCGCTCCTGCTCGTCGCGCCGGCGCTGGCCGACAAGGTACGGCGCGGGGAGGACGCCCCGCTGCCGTCCGCGCTCCACGAGGTGCTCTCGCTCGGGCCGGCCGACGGCTTCGAAGACCTGGCTGCCGTGGCGGCGGCCTCCGAGCCGCTGTCGGAGGAGATCGAGGTGGCGGAGACCGACGACGCGCTGATCCTCTACACCTCGGGGACGACGGGGAAGCCGAAGGGTGCGCTCTTCGACCATCACCGGACGATGTGCCTGGCGACCTCGATGATCGCCAGCCTCGGCATGAAGGCGGGTGACCGATTCCTGCACGTGGCACCGCTCTACCACGCCGCGGAGATGGGGATCATGCTCGTCCCGGGTACCCTCATCGGGGCCAAGCACGTGGTCGTCCCCGGCTTCGATCCCGCGGCCGTGCTCGACCTGATGGAGCGCGAGCGGATCACGATGTTCTTCGGCGTACCCACCATGTTCCAGCTGATGATGCGGGTCCCGGGTGCCGGCGACCGCGATCTCTCCGCGTGGCGTACCGGGCTCTTCGGTGCCGCTCCGATGCCCGCGCATGCCGTGCGTCAGATGGTGGAGACCTGGCCCGGCGTCGAGTTCATGCAGCTGTGCGGGCAGACCGAGGGCGGGCCCACGGGCATCTACAGCACCCACGAGCAGGTGGTCGCGCGGCCCGAGGCCAGCGGTCGCCAGGGCGTCGTGCTGACCGAGGTGCGGGTCGTCGACGATGCCGGCAACGACGTCGCGCCGGGCGAGACCGGCGAGCTCTGGCTGCGCGCCGAGTCGGTGATGAAGGGCTACTGGAACAACCCGGAGGCGACCGCCGCCGCCTTTGCCGGCGACTGGCTGCGGACCGGGGACATCGCCCGGGTGGACGCCGAGGGTTACCTGACGCTGGTCGACCGGCTCAAGGACATGATCATCACCGGCGGCCGCAACGTGTACTCCATCGAGGTCGAGAACGTGCTCGCCGGCCATCCCGCCGTCCAGGACGCGGCCGTGGTGGCCCGCCCGCACGCCGACTTCGGAGAGAGCATCGTCGCGGTCCTGACGCTGGCCGACGGTGCCTCGCTCAGCCTCGAGGAGCTGCGTGAGTACTGCCGGCCGCTGATCGCGGACTACAAGATCCCGCACGACCAGGTCGTGGCGCCGATCCCGCGCAACGCCTCGGGCAAGATCCTCAAGCACCGTCTCCGCGACGAGGTAGTTGCCGGCTGAGAGCACGCTCACGTTGCCGGCGGGCGGCGAGCGCCGGACACTGGTGCGCATGAAGGAGCGACTGTCTCGCACCGAGATCGGCAAGGACGCGATCCAGGACGGGGTCGAGGCCGCGGCGGCGACCGTGGGCCAGGTGGCCTCGATCCTGACCGCGGCCGTCGGCGATGTCACCAAGGCGATCGGAGGCCTCGCCACGGAGCTCTTCGAGATCCGCGATGCCGCCCGGCACGCGGCCTCCGTGGCTGACGCCTCTCTGATCGACGAGGGGCCGGAGGACCTGTAGTCCGGCGTCAGCCGAAGGGCACCGATCAGCCGAAAGACATGTGGAAGTCGGCCATCCGGAACGACGCGAGCGGTCGCTTGCCGTGCAGCCAGCCCAGCGGGCCGTCGACGGCGAAGGACCAGGCGCCGCGACAGGGCAGGGACTTGGACGAGCCGGTGAGGCTCGCGGTGACCTCCGCCCCTGCGCCGACCCCGGGACCGTCCTCGCGCCGTTGCCAGGTCTGACCCTTGAACGGCACTCGCGGCGCGACGCGGGAGATGTCGGTGAACCAGGCCGAGGCGATCGGCCGCCCGTCCACGCTGGTGGTCCAGCGTGCCCGGGTGATCGGGCCGGTGCGCTCGGTGCGCAGGTCGAAGTCGCAGAGATCCTTGGGGATCGCCCACAGCTCCCGGCCACCGGCCATCGAGGCCGGTGAGTCGACCCAGATGTCGGTGATGGTGACCGCCTTGCCGACCGTGTCGGTCGAGACGGTGCGAGCCACCAGCAGCTCGCCGTACGTCAGCGGGCTCGGCTCCTCGTACGACACCAGCGCGGCGCCGTAGACGCCCGGCTCGCGATCGGGGTGGTCGCCGGCCCGGACGCGGAAGAGCGACAGCCAGAGCTGCCCGGTCATGTCCCACGGCGCCGGCGGGTAGTCGATGCCGGGCGGAACGGGGGTGGGGAGCGTGCGCATGACAGGAGGATACGTCGCGGAGAGACGGAGAGTCGCTGTGTTAACGTAGTAAGTCAGTCAACTTTCACTGATAACGGGAGGCGCGATGACGACCTCGTTCGACAGCCAGCGGCAGGGACGCCCGGAAGTGGGCTCGAAGCCCGTCCGGGTGGCCATCGTCGGCGGTGGCGCCGCCGGTGTCCTGGCCGCCACGCACCTCGCGCAGGCGGCGACCCGCCGGACCACCCGGATCGAGGTGGCGGTGGTCGATCCCGCTGAGCGGTGGGCGCGCGGCGTCGCCTTCGGCACCTCGGACCGCGAGCACCTGCTCAACGTGCCGGCGCTCGGGATGAGTGCCCTGCCGGCGGATCCACTGCACTTCGTGCGCTGGCTGGCGAGAGAGTACGACGGGGAGATCGCGCCCGGCTCGTTCGTCGAGCGCCGGGTCTACGGCAGGTACCTCGACGACACGGTGACCGGGGCCTTCCGCGACAGCATGGAGCTGGCCACGGTCCGCCACCGTCGTACCCGGGCGACCGAGGTGCGTCGGATCGGCGACGGACCGGACTCCCGGCTGGTGCTGAGCCTGGCCGACGGACCCGACCTCGAGGTCGACGCCGCGGTCCTGGCGACCGGGCTGCCGCCCGGCGAGGTCGCCTGGGCGCCGCCGGCGCTGCGGGACTCGCCGTTCTTCGTGCCGAACCCGTGGGCGCCCGGCGCACTCGACGGCATCCGCCGGGACCGCCTCGGACCGGCGCCGGTGCTCCTGGTCGGGACGGGCTTGACCGCCGTCGACGTCGTCCTGAGCCTGACCTCCTCCGGGCGGGAGCGACCGGTCGTCGCGGTCTCCCGCAACGGCCGTCTTCCACGGGTCCACCGCTCGGAGCCGGTCTTGCCGGTTGCGCCCGACATCGGCGACTGGGGCGACACCCTGGAGGAGATCAGGGCCCGGGTCATCGAGCACATCCGCGTGGTCGAGGAGTCCCCGGACGGCGACTGGCGAGCGGCCGTGGACGGCCTGCGGTTCCAGCTCTCGGCCCTGTGGCGCCGGCTGTCCGAGGCCGACCGGCTGGCCTTCCTCCGCGACGACGCTTCGACGTGGAACCTGCTGCGCCACCGGATGGCCCCGTCGAGCGCGCTGACGATCCACCACCACCGGGCCACCGGACGCCTGGACGTCCGCGCCGGCCGGGTCGTGGCGGCGACGCCGCTGCCCGGCGGCGGCATGCGTGTGGAGCTCGCCGACGGCAGCAGCGTGGAGGCCGGCTGGGTGGTCAACTGCACGGGACCGCGGGCCGACATCAGGACGTCGGATGGCTCTCTGGATGGCTCTTTGGACGACCCGCTGATCGACGACCTGCTCCGTCCCGTCGCCGGTGTCGCCACCGCCACCGTGGCCACGGCCGGCATGGGGCTGCGTACCCGTGACGGCCGGCTGGTGGACTCCTCAGGGCTGGCCGACGCGCCCATCTGGACGCTCGGCGCACTGCGTCGCGGCGAGCTGTGGGAGTCGGTGGCCGTGCCGGAGATCCGCGGCCAGGCCGCCGCGCTCGCCACCGCCGTACTGGAACAGGTCGCGCCGCTGCCGCGCCGGCTGGCTGATGGCCGGCTGGTCAGCGGCCGGCACCCGATCGCGCGACCGCGGGACCCCCTGGGGCTGCCGCTGTCGACCACGTCCGAGGCCGCGGCGGCGTACAACACCGGTCTGGAGCGGATCATGAAGGTGCAGTCGGGTGCCGAGGACTGCCTGCGCGAGGCGGTCGAGCTGGACCCGGGCTTCGCCCTCGCCCATGCGACGCTGGCGATGCTGGGTCACGAGGGCGGCAGCACGATCGACGTCGAGACGGCGCTGGCCGACGCCCAGCGGGCCGGGCGGGTCCGCGCCGACGAGCGGGAGCGCAGCCTGGTCGACGTGGTCACCCGCCGGGTGCGCGACGTGCGCGGATCGGGCACCCAGGCGCTGACCAATCACATCGCCACCTGGCCGCGCGACGTCGTGGCGGTCTCCGCGGCGGTGCCGACGATCGCGTTCTCCGGCATCATCGACGTGTCCCAGGCGTGGGAGCTGGTCGAGGGGCTGGCGCCGGCGTACGGCGACCACTGGTGGTACGCCTCCCTGCTCGCCTTCGCCCGCCAGGACCAGGGCCGCTTCGAGGAGGCGGGCCTGCTCGCCGAGAGCGCGCTGGCCTGCGAGTCCGGCTCGGGCCATGCCGTCCACGCGGCGAGCCACGCGATGTACGAGACCGGCGACCACCAGGCCGGACGGGTCTGGCTCGACCACTGGATCGCGCAGAGCGGCCGCTCGGCCAGCCACCTCGCGCACTTCTCCTGGCACGCCGCGCTGTACGACCTCGCGCTCGGTGACATGGAGGCTCTGCGCCGTCGCTACTACTCCGAGCTGGCCGACGTCACCGGCGTGCGCGCACTGATCGACACCACCTCACTGCTGTGGCGCTGGCGGGTGACGGTCACCGAGTGGGACGCGGCCGTGACCTCGGGGCTTCCCGGGGCGGGCGGCGGGGTCTTCGGCGGCGAGCCGGCGCCTCCTCCCGCGGCACCCGTCCTGCACAACATCTCCGCCGACCTGCTCGACCGGCCGGAGACGCCGTTCGTGGCGCTGCACGCCGGCCTGGCGCTGGCCGCAGACGGGGACGCCTCGCGGCTCGGCTCGCTGCGACGGCGCTGCGAGGACCATGCCGACCCGGTGGTCAGGTCCGTCGTGGCGACGGTCATCGACGGCCTGGAGGACACCTTGACCGGTGACTGGTCCTCGGCGGTGCGGCGGCTGGAGGAGACCCTGCCCGTGCTGGCCAAGGTCGGCGGATCGGCGGCGCAGCGAGAGATCGTCGAGGAGACGCTGCTCTGGTCGCTGGTGCACAGCGGCGACGCGGTCCGGGCCACCGAGATCCTGGAGGCGCGCACGCACCGGCGGCCGTCACCACTGGACCGCAACCGGCTCCGGTCCCTGGGCTCGCACGCCCGCGCGTCGGCGTAGCTCGACGACTACGCGGCGGGGCCTGCGCGGTCGAGGATCGCGTGGGCCAGCCGCTCCGGCGCCTGCTCGGGGATCCAGTGGCTGACGCCGTCGAGCACCTCCATGGTGTACGGCGCGTCGACGTAGTCGCCGGTGTGCTCGATGCCGTGACGGACCAGGAAGCCGTCCCGGTCGCTCCAGACCATCGTGGTCGGGACGGTCACCTTGCCGCCGCCGAAGGCACCGGACTCCTTGCGGCTCATCGGCAGCGCTCGGTACCAGCCCAGGCCACCGCGCAGCGCGCCGTCGTCGACGATCTCGCGGCGGTAGCGCTCGAACCCCTCCGGACTCATCCGTGCCTGACGCATCGAACGCCGCCCGATGCTCCGGCTGGTCAGCGCGAGCTCGGGGATCAGCGGCAGCTGGAAGAAGCCCATGTACCACGACGCCTTGGCCTGGCCGTGCCTCATCGCGCCGATCATCGCCGCCGGGTGCGGCACCGACACGGCGGTGTAGCTGAGCAGCCGGTCGGGGTGGGCGAGCGCGAGAGCCCAGCCGACGGCCGCGCCCCAGTCGTGGGCCACCAGGTGCACCGGGGCGCCGACCCGGTCGATGAGCGCGACCACGTCGCCGACCAGGTTCCGCACCCGGTACGCCGACCGGCCACGCGGTCGCGCACCGGGGGAGTAGCCGCGCTGGTCCGGCGCGAGCGTGCGGTAGCCCGCCTCGTTGAGCAGCGGTGTGACCTTGTCCCAGCAGGTGGCGCGCTGCGGGAAGCCGTGCAGCAGCACGATCACCGGTCCGTCCAGGGGACCGGAGTCGGTCACCTCGAACCGAAGTCCGTGGTGCGGGTAGGAGGTGATTCGCTCGCCGGTCATGGACGGCAGGTTACTGGCTGGTCACCTGCGGGTCACGGCTTGCCGCGCTCAGTCGTCGTCCGGATCGTCGGCGCGGGCCAGCCAGGTCGCGATTCGCTCGACGGCGGTCTCGAACTCCGGGTGGACGTCGACGAAGGCCTGCAGCTGGTCGGCCAGCCAGGCCAGGGTGACCTCCTCGTCACCCCGCCGGCTCTGCAGCTCCTCGATCCCGCGATCGGTGAAGTACATCGTCCTCTCCTCAGGCGAAGGCCTGGTCCAGCAGCCCTCGCTGCTCCTCCACGTGGCGGGAGTGCTGGCCCACCGACGGTGAGGACGAGGCCGACCGGGAGACGATCACGACATCCCGGTCCAGGTGCGGGAACAGGCTGAGCTGGAAGTGCGGCGCGGGGCCCATGTTGGCCGGCTCGTCCTGGACCCAGCGCACGTGCCGCAGGTTGGGGTAGCGGTTGAGCTCGGCCTGCACGTCCTCGGACCGCAGCGGGTAGAGCTGCTCGATCCGAACGATCGCGGTGCTCAGGTCCTCGCCCTGGCGCTTGCCGCGCTCGACCATCAGGTCCCAGGTGATCCGGCCGCTGCAGAGCAGCAGGGTGGTCACCTTGTCGGGGTCTGCCACCGGATCGCCGACCACCGTGGTGAACGAGCCCTGGGTGAAGGCGGCCGGCTGTGAGGCGGCCTCCTTGCGCTTGAGCATCGACTTCGGTGTGAAGACGATCAGCGGCTGGTGCTCCTCGCCCAGCGCGTGCCGGCGCAGCAGGTGGAAGTAGCTGGCCGGGGTCGAGGGCTGAGCGACCACGAAGGCATCGTCGGCGGCCATGGTGAGGAAGCGCTCGATCCGCGCCGAGGAGTGGTCCGGGCCCTGGCCTTCGTACCCATGTGGCAGCAGCAGGACGACGCCGGACTGCTGGCCCCACTTGGTCTGGCCGGCGGTGACGTACTCGTCGATGACGATCTGGGCGCCGTTGACGAAGTCGCCGAACTGCGCCTCCCACACGGTCAGCGCCTGGGGCCGCGCGACCGAGTAGCCGTACTCGAAGCCGAGCGCGGCGTACTCCGAGAGCAGCGAGTCGTAGACGTAGAAGCTCGCCTGGTCCTCGCTGAGGTTGGCCAGCGGGGTCCACTCGTTGGCGTTCATCCGGTCGATGATCGTGGCGAAGCGCTGGACGAAGGTGCCGCGCCGGGAGTCCTGGCCGGCCAGGCGCACGGCCCGACCGTCCATCAGCAGCGAGCCGAAGGCGAGCATCTCGCCCGTGCCCCAGTCGATCGGGCCGTCGTTGATCGCGGCGGCGCGGCGCTGCAGCTGTGGCATCACCTTGGGGTGGACGGTGAATCCCTCCGGCGGGTTCACGTGCGCGTCGGAGATCCGCTTCATCACCTCGGGGGTGATCGCGGTCGGTCGCTCGGCGGCGACCTTCTCCGGGTAGTCGGGCACCGTGGTCCACTCGTCCGGCCTGGCGTCGGCCTCGCGCACCTCGGTGAAGACCCGCTCCAGCTGCTGCTGGTAGTCCCGCAGGATCTGCTCGGCCTCCTCCAGGGTGATGTCCCCGCGGCCGACCAGCGACTCGGTGTAGAGCTTGCGCACCGAGCGCTTCTTCTCGATCAGGTCG
>CAZTHV010000017.1:16876-21810 GCA_964613165.1 uncultured Marmoricola sp. | reverse complement strand
AACTACAACGACCAGGAGGTGCCCTACACCCGGATCATCGAGTTCAAGCACTTCCACCCCGAGCGCGTCAAGACCCATCTGCCCGGCAAGACCGTGATCGTGCACGAGTACTCGCGCTTCGCCGAGGAGGGTGACGAGCCGTACTACCCGATCAACACCGCGGAGGACCGCGCGAAGCTGCTCAAGTACCGAAAGCTGGCCGAGAGGGAGGCTGCCCAGCACCGGGTGCTCTTCGGCGGACGGCTGGGCACCTACAAGTACCTCGACATGCACATGGCGATCGGGTCGGCGCTCTCGATGTTCGAGAACAGGCTGCGACCGCACTTCGCCGAGGGCGCGGAGCTGGAGTCCGGAGGCGTCGATGAGTGAGCCCACCCCCGGCCGGACGACACGGCGCCGGGTCCTGCAGCGGTTCGTGCTGCCGGTCGACCGCGACCTGGACGTCGTCCCGCTCTACGTCGACACCGAGGGCTCGATGCTCGACGCCGACAAGGAGCAGATCGGCACCAACAAGGGCGCCCAGAAGCTCAACAAGGCCGCCGCGCGGCAGGCGATCTCCTCGGGCACCTCGTTGCACCCCGACGCGATCCTGGACCGGCATCGCCTTCGCGTCGACGCCGGGCAGCGGGTCTCCCTGGGCAGCTACTTCAACGGCTTCGCGGCCGGCTACTGGCGGCGCTGGACCGTGGTCGAGGAGGTCCGCCTGGACCTGACCGTCAGCGGCGCCGGGACCAGCGTGATCGTCTACCGCTCGATGGCCAACGGCCGCTCGCAGCGCGTGGACGGCTGGACCTGCGAGACGTCCGGATCGAGCTCGGTCTCCTTCGAGCTGAGCCTCACTCCGTTCGTGGACGGCGGCTGGTACTGGTTCGACGTCGTCGCGGGCGACGAGCAGGCGATCATCGAGGAGGCGACCTGGAGCGCCGAGGTGCCGGCGGACCGCGCCGAGACCGGGCGGATCACGGTAGGCGTCACCACGATGAACCGGCCCGGGTTCTGCGCCGACCTGCTGGCGCAGATCGGCGCCGACGACGACGTGCGCGCGCTCACCGACGAGGTCCTGGTCATGGAGCAGGGCACCGACAAGGTGGCCGACAGCCCCGGCTTCGCCAAGGCCGAGGCGCTGCTGGAGGGTCGGCTGCGGGTCATCGAGCAGGGCAACATCGGCGGCTCCGGCGGCTTCGCCCGGGCGCAGTACGAAGCCCTCGAAGCCGACCGCTCGAAGTACGTCCTCTTCCTCGACGACGACATCGTGGCGGAGCCGGAGAGCATCCTGCGGGTGGTCACCTTCGCGGACCTGGCGACCCGGCCCACCATCGTCGGCGGCCACATGTTCAGCCTCTTCGCGAAGTCCCAGCTGCACAGCTTCGGCGAGATCGTGAATCGGCACCGGTTCTGGTGGATGTCGCCGAAGGTTGCCCAGGACCAGTGGGACTTCGGTGCCCGCAATCTGCGCAGCACTCGCTGGCTGCACCGCCGCCTCGACGTCGACTTCAACCCGTGGTTCATGTGCCTGATCCCGCTGCAGATCGTGCGCGAGATCGGGCTGAGCCTGCCGCTGTTCATCAAGTGGGACGACTCCGAGTACGGCGTCCGCGCCCAGAGCCATGGCTTCCCGACGGTCTCGCTGCCCGGCGCGGCGGTGTGGCATGTCCCGTGGACCGACAAGAACGACGCCCTGGACTGGCAGGCCTATTTCCATCACCGCAACCGATTCGTCGCGGCGCTGCTGCACTCGCCCTTCGAGCACGGCGGACGGCTGATCCGGGAGAGCCTGAACCACCAGATCAAGCACCTCTTCGCGATGCAGTACTCCACCGTCGAGCTGCGGCACCGGGCGCTCTTGGACGTCTTCGCGGGCCCTGAGCAGCTGCACCCTTCGCTGGGCACCAAGCTCGGCGAGGTGCGCGAGTTCCGCTCCACGTTCCGCGACGCCCGGGTCTCCGGTGACCCCGAGGCGTTCCCGCCGGTCCGGCACTCCAAGCCGCGCCGCTCCACCGACACCTCGGAGATCCCCACCAGGCCCACCCAGCTCGCACTGGCCGTCCTGGGCGGCATCCGCCAGTTCCGCGGCGCCCGGCCGCTGTCGCGAGAGTTCCCCGAGGCCAATCTGCCCGCGATGGACGCGCGCTGGTACCACCTGGCCACGCTGGACTCGGCGATCGTGAGCATGCCCGACGGCACCTCGGCGGCGTTCTACCAGCGGGACCCGGAGCTCTTCCGGGACCTGCTTCGGCGCACCGTGGAGATCCACCAGCGGCTGTACCGCGAGTGGCCCGAGCTCTCCGCCCGCTACCGCCAGGCCCTGGGCGAGATCACCTCGCCCGAGGCCTGGGCGACCACCTTCGCCGCGGCCACGGCCGAGCCGCCAGTGGAGCGCTGATGAAGGCTGGCGACCGGGCTGACGCCAAGGCTCGTGACAAGGCCCGCGACAAGGTCGGGAAGCGGTCCAAGGTCGACGAGCACGGCCGGCGGCGCAATGCGGCCAAGAAGGCACGCAAGCTGGCCAGGAAGCGCGAGGACTCGATGCCGGTGGTGAAGCCGCTCGACGGCCCCCGCCAGGTCCGGGCGGTCGACGCGCCGCTGGTGGCGCCCGCTCCCCACGGTGGTCTGCGCGAGGTGTTCGGCCACCGGTACCTGCTCCGGCTGATCGTCGGCCGTGAGCTGGCGCAGCGCTACGCCGCCTCGCTGCTGGGCCTGCTCTGGTCCTACATCCAGCCGGCGCTGCGCTTCCTGGTCTACTACTTCATCTTCGGCTTCGTGCTGATGTCCCATGCCGGGACGCCGCTGTTCGCCATCCGGCTGTTCACCGGCATCGTGGTGGTGCACTACTTCACCGAGACCTGGTCGGGTGGCACCCGGTCGATCTGGTCGAACAAGAACCTGGTGCTCAAGATGCGGGTGCCCAGGGAGATCTTCCCGATCGCCTCGATGCTCACCGCGGCGTACCACACCGGTCCGCAGCTGCTGATCCTGACGATCGCCTGCGTCGTCGTCGGCTGGCACGTGACGTTCTCGGCCGTGGCGGCGGGCCTGCTCGGGATGGCCATCCTGGTGACGTTCTCCATGGCCATGGCGCTGCTCTTCTCGGCGCTGAACGTCTACGCCCGCGACTTCCAGAACATCGTCTCCACGATCACCCAGTTCATGCACTTCCTGGTGCCGATGATGTACCCGTTCTCGCTGATCTACTCGATGAACGAGAATCATCCGATCGTCTACCAGCTCTACATGGCCAACCCGATGTCGGTGGTGGTGGTGCTGATGCAGAAGCTCTTCTGGTTCTCCGCGCTCGATCCTGAGCAGCGGGGGCAGGTCGAGACGCCGTTCCCACCGGACCTGTGGACCCGCGGCATCATCGTGCTGATCGTCAGCCTGTTCCTGCTGTGGTTCGCCCAGCGGGTCTTCGCCAGGCTCGAGGGCAAGTTCGCGGAGCGGCTGTGATGGGGGACCGTGATGGCTGAGTCGATCGTTGTGGAGAACGTCTCCAAGACGTTCACCATGCAGTACCACCGGACGCTGAAGCAGATGGCGGTCGCCACGGTCCGTGGGCTGCCGCTCAACGAGACCTTCCAGGCCGTCGACGACGTCTCCTTCGTCGTGGAGCAAGGGGAGTCCATCGGCCTGATGGGCCTCAACGGCAGCGGCAAGAGCACGCTGCTGAAGGTGATCAACGGGATCATGCGCCCGGACGCCGGCCAGGTGCTCACCCGAGGCCGGATCGCCGGCCTGATCGCGACCGGCACCGGCTTCCATCCGCAGCTGAGCGGTCGCGACAACCTCTACCTCAACGGCGCGATCCTGGGGATGAGCGAGGCGGAGATCAACCGCAAGTTCGACCAGATCGTGGACTTCGCCGACATCGGCAGGTTCCTGGACACCCCGGTCTCGCACTACTCCTCGGGGATGTACGCCCGGCTCGGCTTCTCCATCGCCATCCACGTCGACGCCGACATCTTCCTGGCCGACGAGGTGCTGGCGGTGGGGGACCGGCCGTTCAAGCGCAAGTGCCTGGCGAAGATGCAGGAGATCCGGCAGCAGGGCACCACCATCTTCTACGTCAGCCACGCCGCGGCCTCGGTCCGGGCGATGTGCGACCGGGTGCTGGTCCTGGAGTCCGGGCGGCTCAACTTCGACGGCGACGTCGACGAGGGGATCGGCTACCTGCAGTACGACGACGAGCACCCGCTGTCTCACGAGGGCGAGGTCGACGAGGAGCTCGGCGCGGACATCTGAGCGCCTTTCCGCCGGATTGAGGCGGCAGACTCGAGAAATCGATGAAATAACACGCATGTAATTCTCGAATTACAGATTTGTAATTCTCCGGAATAGTTGCGGATACCCCTGTTACTGATGTGAAACTTGGTACTCGTGTGATTACTTCCCCACACATGGAGACCGAATTTCATGCGTTTGACCCGTGCTCGATACGTCACGATCTGTCAGCAGTTCCTGGTGACCGCGGTCGTCGTCGCCGTCGGCCTGTCCGCGGCCGGCGTGATGACGCTGCAGATCGTCGGACCCGCCACTCAGGCGGACGGCGACCTGCAGGCCAGTGACCTGGTCCCCGCGATCAGCGTCTCGGACGGCTACGCCGACACCGAGGTGGTGACCCCGCGGGTCTCCGAGGTCAAGGTCTCCGGGATCGACGCCACCGCTGCCCGAGAGCTCCCCGAGGAGATCCCCGGCGTGGTGACCGCGCCGGATGCGGCCCGGACCGCGCCCTCCTCGCCGGCGGGCGAGGACGAGGCCACGGCCGAGTCCCAGGGGGAGGCCGACACGGCCGCGGACAAGACCGCCGAGGCAGCCGGTCCGCCGCAGCAGCGGCTGGCCGCGCTCTCCGCGCCGGCGAAGGTGCACGGCTTCGCCACCGTGGGGGTGACCTGGAAGGACGGCACCCACCTGGACGAGGACCAGATCTCGGTGCAGATCCG
>CAZTHV010000017.1:10197-16866 GCA_964613165.1 uncultured Marmoricola sp. | reverse complement strand
CCGGACGAAGAAGGACGGAGTCTGGTCGAACTGGACGACCGCGGAGTACCACGACGAGCACGGGCCGGACGAGGGCACCGCCGAGGCGGCCAAGGTGCGGCCGGGCACCGACCCGGTCGTCGTCGGAGACGTCGACGAGGTCCAGATGAAGGCCGAGACCGCCACCGGAGAGGCGCCGGCCGACCTCGAGCTGGCCCTGATCGATCCCGGCGCCGGCACCGTGAGCAAGCAGCCGGCGGCGATCGACACCGCCGTGATCCCCGACTCCGACCGGGACGCCACCGGCACACCGCCGATCGAGGGGACCGCACCGGCCTCTGGGTCGGGCTCTGGGTCGGCCATTCTGCCCACCGACGCCGGCGACATCGCCCTGGCCGCGATGGCCGCGGCGCCGAAGCCGACCATCTACTCCCGGGCTCAGTGGGGCGCCAACGAGAAGATGCGGGACAAGTCCTCGCTGAAGTACGGCACCGTCCAGACGAGCTTCATCCACCACACCGTCAACGCCAACAACTACACCGCCGCACAGGTGCCGGCGCTGATCCGCGGCATCTACGCCTACCACACGCAGTCGCGAGGCTGGAGCGACATCGGCTACAACTTCCTGGTCGACCGGTTCGGCCAGATCTGGGAGGGCCGGTACGGCGGCGTCGACCGGGCCGTGGTCGGTGCCCACACGCTGGGCTACAACGAGGTTTCCTTCGCGATGTCCGCGATCGGCAACTTCGAGATCGCCCAGCCTCCGCAGGCGGTGCTGGACGCCTTCGCGAAGCTGTTCGCCTGGAAGCTCTCGCTCTACGGTATCCCGGCCCGTGCCAAGGGGCTGGTGGTCAAGGGCAAGAAGTTCAAGGCGATCAACGGGCACCGCGATGCCGGCGCCACCGCGTGCCCGGGCCAGTACCTCTACGGCAAGCGGGTCGCGATCCGGAAGGCGGCCGAGGCGATCCAGAACGGCGCCCAGGACCCGGCGGCGATGCCGCCCCTGCCGGTCCCGGCCGGAACCCCGGCACCGACGCAGGCGCCGGCGCCCGCGGTCACTCAGCCGGCCCTGCGGCTGCCCGCCCGGACCAGTCTGGCCGGGGACGCGTGGCCCGACCTGGTGACCATGGACGCCACCGGGCTGATCCGGGTCCAGCCCACCGCCGGGATCCTCGGCTACCAGCCCCGCATCGTGGCCGGCAAGGGCTGGGCGAAGATGTCGCACATCGCCGCGATCGGTGACGTGACCGGAGACGGCAAGGGCGACATTCTCGTCCGGGCCAAGGGCAAGAAGGGCAAGAAGGGCAAGGCGCGGGTGTTCCGCACCGACGGCGCCGGCCATGTGGTCAAGCCGGGGATCGCGCCGACCAAGGCATTCCGCTACGCCAACATGATCGTCGGGATCGGCGACCTCACCAAGGACGGCCGCAACGACGTGGTCTCCCGCGACCGGCGCACCAAGTCGCTGATGCTGCACCGCGGGCTCGGTCACGGCCGCTTCGCGGCGCCGAAGGTGCTGCGCAAGAAGTGGCCCTACGTGAGCACCTCGGGCGCGATGAACCTCGACAAGAAGGGCTCGGTCGATCTCGTCGTCCTGGACTCCACCGGAACGGTCTGGATGTTCCCCGGCAAGAAGGGCGGCAAGCTCGGTGCCCGGGTGAAGATGGCCTCTTTGGGCAAGGGCGTCACCGCGGTCTTCGGCGTCGGCGACCTGACCGGCGACGGCCGCAAGGACATCGCGGTCCAGCGTGCCGGCGGCCTGACGACCGTGCACCCGGTGACCGCGAAGATGAAGCTGGGCAAGAAGGTGTTCGGCCCCTACCCGGCGCTGGCCGGTCTCAGCCGGCTCACCTCGGGCCAGCTGATCGGAGGCCGCAGCCTGGAGATGCTCGGTCGCGACTCCGCCGGGCGGCCCATCGTGGTGCAGCACAACGAGCGCAAGAACGTCGGCGCGCTACTGCCCGGCAACCTCCGGGTGACCGGCGTGACCCAGATCCTCTCGGTGGGTGACTGGAACCGCGACGGCCACGGCGACATCATCACCCGGGAGGCCGCGGGCGATCTCCTGGTGATGCGCCCGGGCCTGGGCAACGGCAGGTTCGGCCGTGGCCAGTCTCTGGGTGCCGGTTGGAAGAGCCTCACCCAGCTCACCGCGGTCGGTGACGTCACCGGCGACGGCTACCCGGACCTGATGGGCAAGACGGCGAGCGGGCCGATGACGATCTTCCCGAGCGCCAAGAGCGGTGCGATCGGTGCGCCGGTGCGCGCCCCCGCGTCCATGAAGACCTACAACCAGATCGGCGTCGCCGCATGGCGCCCGTCTGGGCCCGTGCTGGCGGCGGGAGGCGGCTTCGTGCCGATCGCCGGCGTCGACGCGGGATCCGCGCTGCGGATGGCCAACGGTGCGACCTCGGCCGCGTACGACTACTTCGTCGGCGTCGGTGACGTCGACGGGGACGGAGTCGCGGACGTGCTCGCCCGTCAGGCCGGGACCGGAACGATCTGGCTGCTCCCGGGGAAGACATCTGGCGGCTTCGCGCCGCGGGTGTGGGTAGCGGCCGGCTTCGCCGGCTATCGGCTGATCGGCTGACCCGGCTGGTCCGTCCGCACGGTCCCGGTGGCCCGTTCGCTCTCGTAGCGTGCGGGCCACCGGTCTTCGTCGGGGTGGGCGACGAGGACCAGCGATCCGCGACCGGCCAGCACGCCGGCCAGCAGCCGGGCGCCTCGCGGTCCCAGGGGGTCGAGGTCGGTCAGCAGCCGCTCGTCCACCGCCTCGACGGCGGGCAGCGCGGTGGACAGGTCCGTGGGCTCGACCGGCACGAAGACGTCGGCCTGACCCGGCCAGAGCAGGCCGTAGTCCAGGACGCCGCCGGGCAGTGGCCCAGAATCGTGCCCAGAATCGTGTGCGGGGAAGCGCACGGCGAAGGGCAGCAGGGAGCAGGCCAGCACGGTCGGGGCTCCGCTTGCGAGGCCGTCCTCCAGGCCGTGGGGTCCGACGACGGCGAGGTCGGCGGGCTCGTCGTCACCGGCGATCCGTACGCCGCAGGCCCAGGCCGCTCCCAGGAAGACGGTGCTCAGCCAGTGCGGCGGCAGCGTCACCCGGATCGCCGACCCGGGATCGAGCATCAGCTCGTCGGCGAACAGATTGGCGGTCTTGCTGACCCAATTGGCGTAGGTCTGCACCGAGAGCTCGGTGCGCTCGCCGCTGGCGTCGTCGTAGAAGGTGATCAGCGGCTGGCCCGGCTCGGCCCTCAGCCGCCGGTCGAGCAGGTCGGGAAGTGTGGCCATGCGTCCACGGTAGGCCCGGCGGTCCGAAGACTCCGCCAGTGGGCACTGCCGTGGCGAGCGTCGGGCCGGTGCGGCCGGCCGATGACCCGCACCGGCGCGCAGCAGGCGACCGACCCGCTGGGAAGTCTCCTAGACTCGGCGGGTGGATGGGCACGAGAGCGGACGCCTGTGGGCGGTGGTCCCTGCCGGCGGCGCCGGGACCCGTCTCTGGCCGCTGTCCCGGGCGGCCTCGCCCAAGTTCCTGCACGACCTGACCGGCTCGGGCCGCTCGCTGCTGGTGGAGACCTTGGAGCGTCTTCGTCCGGTCGCGGGCGATCGGATCATGGTGGTCACCGGGCAGGTGCACGCGGAGGCCGTACGCCGGCAGGCCGCCGGACTCGCTCAGATCCTCGCCGAGCCGTTACCTCGCGACTCGATGGCCGCCATCGGGCTGGCCGCGGCCGTCATCGAGCGGGAGGACCCCGGCGGGACCGTCGGCTCGTTCGCCGCCGACCACGCGATCGCGGACCAGGAGGCGTTCGCACGCTGCCTGGCGGAGGCGGTGGACGTCGCGGCCACCGGCCTGATCGTCACCCTCGGCATCGTCCCGACGCAGCCGGCCACCGGGTTCGGCTACCTGCGCGCCGGTGAGCCGCTGGCCGGCTTCCCGACCGCGCGGGCAGTCGTGGAGTTCGTGGAGAAGCCCGACGCCGAGCGGGCCCGCGCCTGGGTGGCGTCGGGGGAGTACCGCTGGAACGCCGGGATGTTCGTCGCCCGGGCCGGCGTGCTCCTCGACGAGCTGGCGGTCGAGCACCCCGATCTCGCCGCCGGTCTACGGGCGATCGCGGCGGATCCGGAGCGACTCGAGGAGATCTGGCCGGGGCTGACCGCGATCGCGATCGACCATGCGGTCGCCGAGCCGGCCGCGGCGCGCGGCCGGGTCGCGGTGGTGCCGGCCGACCTCGGCTGGACCGACGTCGGCGACTACGCCGCGCTGGGCGACCTCCTCGGCGAGCCCGGTGCGCTGAGCGTCCTCGGCTCGCCGGAGCACGTCGTCGGGATCGACGCCACCGGTCTCGTCGTACCCGGGAGCGCCCGCACGATCGCGGTCCTCGGCATCGACGACGTCGTCGTGGTGGACACCGACGACGCCCTGCTGGTCACCACCCGTGCGCGGGCACAGCAGGTCAAGGCGGTCGTGGAGCGGCTCCGCGAGGAGGGACGCTCGGTCACATGATCCCGGGCTCGGGGCTCTCCGCGTTGGGCCACTGGGAGACGAAGGCCGACACGACCGCGCCGCTCGTCGAGCCGCAGTAGCGCCAGTTGCCGCGCTGCAGCTTCTCGTCGCCGGGGTTCTTGGCATCGGCCGACCAGCGGGTCAGGGCGATGTGCTTGCCGTCGGGGAAGGCATCCCCGTCCGCGCTGGTCCACGGCGCCGCGATGAAGCGGGTGCTCTCCTCGCCGAACTTGTCGGCGATCGCCCGGATGTGCCTCATCTGGGTCTGGTCGTCGGCGACGGACTTGTCGTACCAGAGGATCACGTAGCCGTGCTCGAGGTTGTGCACCAGCTCGGGGACCTCGGGCCGGTCCGAGCTGGTGTAGAAGCGGCGCTCGAAGGGCGCGGCCTGGGGGCGGTGCGGCCCGAAGGACGGCGGCGCCTCCTGGTAGCTGATCGGCTGCGGCGAGGGGATGTGCGTCTGGTTCTCGTCGGTCGGCGTGGTCTTGACCGGATCGCAGGACGCGGCCTCCTCGGAGACGCCGATCTTCGCCACGCTCTTGCTGGCCAGGGCCTTGGTCTCGTTGCGGTCGTTGAGGTACGGGATCAGGGCGGCGGCGAGGAGACCGAGCACCGCCACGACGCAGACGCCCAGGATCAGGGTGCTGCGCATCCGCTCCTTGCGGGCCTGCTCCTGGCGGAGCTGGTCGGCGCGCGCGCGACGCTCGTTGTCCTTGCTGTTCTTCTTGGCCACGGTCGTTGCTCTCTCGTCGGGCGGTAGACCAGCTCGGGCAGGTCGGCTGCGACCGTCGCTGGCAGGCTGTCTGTCTGGCGGACGTGATCGCCGGCGGGGGCGAGGTCGGGGGAAGTCTACGAAAGCGGCGCAAGAAGCGAGGGGCTGTCCACGATCTCGGCCCAGCCGAACGCCCGGGCGAGGAACGGCACTCGCGGGTCCACGGGCTCCGGGAGGCGTACGACGTGGCCGTAGCTGGTCGCCGGGCCGGTCATCGCACCGGTGCCCTGGTACGTCGCCGGGACGCCGAGCTCGGCCAGCGCCGAGATCAGGTCCTCCGGGCTCGCCGGGGCCCCGAACGCCTCCTGCTGGGTGCCGGAGAGCGCGGCGAGGACAGCCTCCCGGCTGCCCAGGCCGAACATGTCGGTGCCGAGCTCACGGACCAGGGCCCGTGCGCCCGGGCCGTGCGAGCCCGGGGGCAGGACCCGGTCCGTGAGACCGGTGACGACCGTGACCGGCCTCCGGCCGAGCTTGCCGCTGGCCAGCTCGGCCGCCGCGGCGATCTCGTCGGCCACCGCGGGCGCGGTCACCGCGAGCTCGTTGCCGTAGTCGTCGGTGCGCCCGGTGAAGGACTCCAGCGGCTCCAGTCCGGCGACGCCGATCGCCATGTCGGTCTGGCCGTGCCGCCAGGCCCGGCCGGCGGTGTCGCTCACCACCACGGCGACGTTGCGGCCGGTCAGGTGCGCCAATCGCTCACGCAGCCGCCGGGCAGAGGCGTCCGGGTCGGTCGGGAGCAGGACCACCGCGCCCGGCGCGACGTTGGAGGCGTCGACGCCGGCGGCGGCCATCACCAGTCCCAGCCGGTTCTCCACGATGCTGGTCGGCCCGCGGCGGGCGACCAGCCGGACCGTCTCGGCGGCGACGGCCTCGGCACGGTCCAGTGCGACCACCCGGCCCTCGGCCTTGCTGACCACCTTGCTGGTGACGACCACGACGTCGCCGTCGGCCAGACCCGCGGCGGCGACGAGCGCCGCCAGGTCGGTGCCCTCGCCGATCTCGCCGATGCCGTCGATGGCTCGCAGGGTCAGCTCGGCTGGAATCGGCTCGGCTGGAATCGGCTCGGCTGGAATCGGCTCAGCCATGGGCGATCGCCATCGCCGCCGCCACCATGTCGGCAGTGGCGTCGGGATCGGTCATCATCAGCGGGACCGCGCGGCAGCGGATGCCGGCCTGCTCGACCCGCGCCACCGAGCCGGCGTCCACGGTGTCGACGAGCCAGGCGTCGAGGATGCCCCCGGAGGCGCGGGACCCGTAGTGCTCGGCGACCGCCGCCGCGGTGCACTCGACGCCCACGACGCCGAGCAGCTGGCGGGCCATCCCGTGGACGTGGTCGTCGCCGACGATGCCGGAGAGCCCGACGACCGGCGCCGCGGTGGCCCGGACGGCCTCGCGGATGCCGGGCACGGCCAGGATG
>CAZTHV010000017.1:0-10187 GCA_964613165.1 uncultured Marmoricola sp. | reverse complement strand
GGCCAACGCATGGTCGTAGTCGAGGCCGCCCCCCTGGTCCGCCGCGAGGAGCGCCACATAGGTCACCTCGCGAGGCAGGGCGTCGAACACGCCCGAGGCGATCGCCTCCAGCACCCCCGGCCCGGCGGTGGCGTCCTCCAGGCCGATCGGCACCACGGCATGGGCGGGCACCTCGGCACGGTGGCGGACCCAGTACTCCTGGAAGTGGACCGCCCGGCGGTCGCCGGTCTCGGGATCGTCGATCACCACGTGGGTCTCGATCCGGTCCTCGCTCATCGGCAGCAGCCGCACGCCGGGCTCCCAGCGCCGGCAGAGGGCGGCGGTGACGTCGGCCAGCCCGAAGCCGGCCTCCAGCATCTGGGTGCGGACCAGGTGGGTGGCCAGGTCGCGGTCGCCCAGGCCGAACCAGCCCGGGCCCACGCCGTACGCCGCCAGCTCCTCCTTGACCCGCCAGGTCTCGTCGGTCCGTCCCCAGCCGCGTCCGGCGTCGATGCCGCCGCCCAAGGTGTACATCACCGTGTCGAGGTCCGGGCACACCTTGAGGCCGTGCAGCCACAGGTCATCGCCGGTGTTGGCGATCACCGTCACCTCGGTCTCGTGGCCGGCCCCAGCGGCGGTCCGGTCGATCTCGCGGAGCAGTCCCTGGAGGAAGCGCGCGCCGCCGACGCCACCGCAGAGGACGGTCACCGACGCGGGTAGAGGAGTGTGCGACCCATCGGACAACATGGCACCAGTCTGCTGGTCGGCGGGTCGCGCGGAGCAACCGGTACCAGATCCGGGCTTGACTTCACGGGTGCGACGGGCATGTAATCACATCATTGTGGTTTTCAACTCGACAGGCCGTGAGGCCGAATCGGTGACGAAGATCACGCGCAGTAGCCACACAGGGCACAACACAACAGGGCACACGGCAACAAGCCACACAACGCAAAGCCACACAAAAAGGGCGGCCCGTCGGGGTCGCAGGGTCGAAGGGGAAGCATCGTGCGCGAGCTGTATCTGCTCGAGGATGAGGCCGACGAGCACGGGTGGCAGGAGCGTGCCTTGTGCGCGCAGACCGACCCAGAGGCCTTCTTCCCGGAGAAAGGCGGGTCCACCCGCGAGGCCAAGCGGGTCTGCTTGACCTGCGACGTCCGAGCCGACTGCCTGGAGTACGCGCTGGCCAACGACGAGCGGTTCGGCATCTGGGGCGGCCTCTCCGAGCGGGAGCGTCGCAAGCTCAAGAAGCGCGCCGTCTGACCCACCGCGTGAAACGCGGCGGCTGGCGGCGTCCCGTCCCGACCGCACCGGGCCCGGTCGACGGCTGATGCGAAGCGGCCAAGGCCGCCTCCCTTCTCCACCTGCCATCCACCGGCCATCCACCGGGTGTGAGCCGGTGACGACGGCCTAGGCTCATCTCCCGTGAAGGTCACCGCCATCCTGGTCAGCCACAATGGCGCTCGCTGGCTGCCCGCGGTGCTGGCCGGCGTTGAGGCCTCGACGCTGCTCCCGGCGGAGATCGTGGCCGTCGACACCGGGTCGACCGACGCCTCGGTCTCCCTGCTCGAGCGGGCGCTGGGATCCGGCGTGGTCTCGCTGGGGCCCGGCACGGCGTACGCCGACGCGGTGCGCGCGGGCCTCGGCGCGGCTGGACCGGCCGAGCCGGGTGAGTGGATCTGGCTCCTCCACGACGACAGCAACCCGGCCCCCGACTGCCTGGCGGTCCTCGCCGCTGCGGCCGAGGCGGCGCCCGCGGAGGTCGCCGCCCTCGGGCCGAAGCTGCGCGAGTGGCCCTCGCTCAAGCGCCTTCTCGAGGTCGGCGTGACGCTGACCGGAACCGGACGACGGGAGACCGGACTGGAGTCCGGCGAGTACGACCAGGGCCAGCACGACCAGCAGCACCGGGTGCTGGCGGTCAACACGGCCGGCATGCTGGTCCGCCGCGAGGTGCTCGAGTCGGTGGGGCTGGACCCGAACCTGCCCGTCTTCGGCACGGACCTGGACTTCGGCTGGCGGATCGCCCGGGCGGGGATGAGCGTGCGCGTCGAGCCGGGCGCGGTCGTCTTCCACCTCGGCGCCTCCCGGCTCGGGGTCCGGGACGCGGCGCTGGTCGAGCATCCTCTGCGAGAGGAGCGGGAGGCCGCGCAGTACACCCTGCTGGTCAACAGCGCCTGGTGGACCGTGCCCTTCCGATCGGTCCGGATGGCCGTCGGCGGTCTGATGCGCGCGCTGGGACTCCTGCTGGTCCGGGCACCGCGAGAGGCCGCCGACGAGATCGCCGCGCTGTTCGGCGTCTTCCTGCACCCGTGGCGGGTCATCCGAGCCCGCCGGGAGCGGGCCGGCACCGCGTCGGTGCCCCACCGGGAGGTACGGCCGCTGCTGGCGCCCTTCTGGCTGCCCTACCGCCACGGGCTGGACTACGTGACCGATGTGGGCATGGCCGTGGCGGCCAGCACCCGGGCGCAGGCGGCCCGGCGGCGGCCGGGCAGCGCGGACACCGGGCTCGTGCCGGCCCTGCTGCGTAGCCCGTCGGCCTGGGGGCTGCTGGTCGCGCTGGTCCTCGCCGCGGTGGCCGGCCGCTCGCTGCTCGGCTCGGGGGCGCTGCACGGAGGCGCGCTCCTTCCCGTCCCCGACGAGGTGAGCCACTGGTGGTCGCTGTGGGGCTCCGGTCGGCACACGGTCGGCACCGGCTCCTCGGCGCCCGGGCCGGCGTACCTCCTGCCGATGGCGCTCGCCGGCACCGTCGCGCTGGGATCGACCGGCTTCGTGGTGACCGCGCTGGTCCTGCTCTGCGTGCCACTGTCCTACCTGGGCGCGCTCCGGTTCCTGCGCCGGATCACCCGGGGACGCTGGGCACCGGTCTGGGGCGGGCTGGCCTATTCGATGCTGCCCGTGGTGACCGGGGCCCTCGTCCAGGGACGGCTGGGCACCATCGCCGGTGCGGTGGTCCTGCCGTGGGTGGCGGGGTCGGCGCTGCTGCTGGCCTCGGTGACATCGGATGGGGGTGACCGGGTACGCCGATGGCGGGCCGCCTGGCGGACCGCCATCGGTGCCGCGCTGCTGGTCGCCTTCGTCCCGCCGGCCTGGCCGGTGCTGCTCGTCGTCGTCGTCGTCCTCGTCCTCGTGACCAGGTCCGGGGCCGGCTTCGCCGTCCGTGAGGCGGTGGTCGTCCTCGTCGTGCCGCTGCTCACCGCGCTGCCCTGGGTGATCGGCGTGCTCAGGACCCCGCAGGCCTGGCTGGTCGAGGGCGGGCGGGCGGCTGCGATTCCGTCGAGCCCGGGCGTCGCCGACCTCGTTCTCGGTCGCGCCGGTGGAGTGGCCGCGCCGGGCTGGGTCAGTGCCGGGATCGTCCTGGCCGCGGTGGTGGCCTTCGTGCGGGCCGACACCAGGCCGCTGGTCGCCCGCGCGTGGACGATCGCGGCCGTCGCTGCCACGATGCTGGCGGTGACCTCGCAGATCGCGGTCTCGCTGCCCGGCATCCCGCAGGAGTTCCGTCCCTGGCCGGGCTTCCTGCTGGTGGTGATCCACGGCGCGCTGATCGTGGCAGCGACGGTGGCGGCAGACGGAGTGGTCCGGGTCGCGTCGGACGCCGGCTTCGGGTGGCGCCAGCCGCTGGGCGCCCTCGCCTGCGCGGGCGCACTGCTGATGCCGGTCGCCGGCGCGGTGTGGTGGCTCGGCGCGGACGGACCCGTGGAGCGGTCGGCGGCGGACGTGCTGCCGGACTACATGGTCGAGCTGGCCGCGGGCACCGACACCAGTGGCGTGCTCCACCTCAGCGGAGGTCTGGCGCGCGGCATCGACTATCAGGTGCTGCGCTCGGGGCCGGTGCGGCTGGGCGACGACGGTGTGCTCGCGCTGACCGCTCCCGACGAGGCGTTCCGCGACCTGGTCGGGCGGCTGCTGTCCTCGGCGGGCCCGGACGACTCCGCGCTGTTGGCCTCGTACGGGATCAAGTACGTCTACGCGCCCGCGCCCGTCGCCTCCTCGGTCAGCGGTGGCCTGGACGCGACGCCCGGCCTGGGCGGAGCCAGCGCGCCGTCGCACGGCTCCCGTGCGTGGGTCGTCCAGCACGACACCTCGCTGGGCGCCCTGCCGTCGGATCGGGCGAGGCTGCGTCCGCTGTGGGTCACGGCCGCGCTGCTCAGCGCGGTCACCATGATCGTCATGGCGGCTCCCGAGCGGAGGCGGCGATGAGGACGGTGGCCCAGTGAGCCCGGGTCGGCGGTCCGGGCTGATCGGCCTGGTGGCCGCGCTGGTTACCTTCGGTGGGCTGGCAGTGGCGGGGACGGCGCCTCGGGGCGTGGGCGCCGCGACCAGCTCGTTCGAGCGGGTCACCCTGGACAGCCGCACCTTCGTCTGCACCGGCGGCCTCCCGGGATCCCGGGCGGAGATCGGCAGCACCGTGGACGGCCGGCGTCCCGATGCCCGGATCGGGCGTGGATCGGGCACGGGGGCAGGTCCCGTGGTCACCGAGATGGGCCGGGAGGCCGCCGCGTCGGCGTACGCCGCGCAGCGGGCCAGCACCGCGACCTGGTCGGCCTGGCTGCCCTGCCCCGAGCCCCGCGCCCGCTGGTTCTTCGTCGGGGCCGGCGCCGGGATCGGTCACGACACCGTCCTGACCGTGCACAACCCCAGGACCGGCGTCGCGGTCGTGGACATCGACGTCTTCGGCGCCGACGGTGCGGTGGACGCGCCACGACTGCACGGCATCACCATCGAGCCCGGCGCCACCGCCAGCTATGACCTGGCCGATGTCGCGCCCGCGCCCGGTGACGTGGCGGTCCGGGTGATCGCCCGTCGCGGGCTGGTCGCCGCGAGCGCCGCCGACTCCTTCTCGCCGGGAACCGTCGGCAAGCCGCTCCGGGAGTGGCTGCCCGCGCAGACGCTGCCCTCGATGCGGACCACGCTGGTCGGCCTGCCGGCCAAGCCGACGACGGCCACCCTGGTCGTGGTCAACCCCGGTCAGACCGAGGCACTGGCCGAGGTCAAGGTGATCGGCACCGACGGCACGTTCACTCCCACAGCGGGCGCGTCCCTGCGGGTGCCGCCGACGTCGATCGCGAAGCTGTCGCTGACTCGCGTCTTCGACGGCTCGCCGGTCGCGATCAGGATCGAGTCGGACCGGTCGCTCACCGCCACGGTGAGGTCCCTCGCCGACGGCGACATCGGCTTCGCCACCGGCGTACGCAGGCTCCGCGACGTGACCACCGTGGCGGTCCCGCCCGGCAAGGGCCAGCTGGTGCTCTCCTCGGTCGGCCGGGCCGGGCGGGTCGCGCTCACCGCCTATGACGCGTCCGGCCGGCAGGTGACCGCTCGCGAGGTCGAGGTGGCCGAGCAGACCACCGTGGCCATCCCGCTCGGCGCCCGCGTCCGGACCCTCGCGCTGGACGCCCCCGGCCCGCCGAGAGTGGCGGCCGGCCTCGTCCACCAGGCGCCACAGGCTCTGACGACGGCCGGGATCACCCCGGCGATCCGCGAGATCCGGCTCCCGATCGTGCGCCAGGGCTGGTAGCCGTCGTCCCCTGAGCGCCGGCTGGCTCAGCCCTCGTAGCCCGGATCGATGTCCTCGGCGGGCAGGCCGAGCACCTCCGCGAGCTGCTCGACCACGACGGTGAGCAGCATCGCCTCCAGCTCGACGCGGGACTCCGCGCGCTGCTCGATCGGGCGACGGAAGAGCACCAGCCGAGAGGGAGCGCGACCCCGTCCGGGGATCCAGGTGGTCAGCGGCACGCTGCCCGAGGACCAGTGCTCGGGCAGCACCGGGACCTCCTCGACGGCCAGCTCGACCTCGCCGATGCGGTCGGTCCACGGCTCCGCGACGGCCGCGGTGATCTCCAGGGCGAGCTCGTCGAAGCGCTGCGCACGGGTGCGGCCGGCCGGGACCCCGCAGAGAGCGGGTCCGCGCATTCCCCGGCCGTGGTAGTCGCGCATCCCGCGAGCCTAGCCCCGCCCGCGGAGCCATCGGGGTAGCCTCAGCGGCGTGAGCCTGCTTCGTCGTTGTTCGCGCACCGCCTGCGGGCGTCGGGCGACCAGCACGCTCACCTACGTGTACGCCGACCAGACCGCCGTCCTGGGTCCGCTCGCGACGTACGCCGAGCCGCACGCCTACGACCTCTGCGACGTGCACAGTGAGCGGCTCAGCGCCCCCCGCGGCTGGGAAGTGGTCCGGCTGGCGCGCGAGGACCCCTACGCGCCGAGCGAGGACGACCTGCTCGCGCTGGCCGACGCCGTACGGGAGGCGGCCGCGCCCCGGCCTGCCCAAGAGGCGGCGCAGCAGTGGGCGCAGGTGCATCCCTTCGAGGTGCACGAGGGCGTCCGTCGCGGGCACCTCACCGCCGTTCGTCACCAGGACTGACATCGCCGTGGCACGCCCACGACCCTAGGAGGACCATGCCCGCGGATCCCAGGCCCGGGAACCCCCAGCACAGGGACCTGAGTGCCGTCTTCAAGGCCTACGACGTCCGTGGCATCGTCCCGGACCAGATCGACGCCGAGCTGGCCCGGGCGACGGGCAACGCCTTCGTTGCGGTCACCGGCGCCGACCGGGTGGCGATCGGCCACGACATGCGCCCGTCGTCGCCGGAGCTGGCGCTGGCCTTCGCGGACGGCGCGATGACCGCCGGGGCCGACGTGACCCTGATCGGCCTGGCCTCCACCGATCAGCTCTACTTCGCCTCGGGCCGGCTGGACGTACCGGGAGCGATGTTCACCGCCAGCCACAATCCGGCGCAGTACAACGGCATCAAGATGTGCCGGGCGGGGGCTCAGCCGATCGGCCAGGACACCGGCCTCGCCGACATCCGCGACCGGGTGGCGAGCGGGGAGGAGCTCGTGGGCGAGCGCCGCGGCACTCTCGTCGAGTCCGATCTGCTGGAGGACTACGCGGACTTCCTGCTCGAGCTGGTGCCGGTGTCCGGACGCCGCCTGAAGGTCGTCGTGGACGCCGGCAACGGCATGGCCGGGCTGACCGCGCCGGCCGTGCTCGGCCGGCCCGGCCCGGACCGGCTGGAGCTGGTGCCGATGTACTTCGAGCTCGACGGCACCTTCCCGAACCACGAGGCCAACCCGATCGACCCGGCCAACCTGGCCGACCTGCGTGCGGCGGTCCGCGCCGAGGGCGCCGACATCGGTCTGGCCTTCGACGGCGACGCCGACCGGTGCTTCCTGGTCGACGAGCGCGGCGAGCCGGTGGACCCCAGCACGCTCACCGCCCTCATCGCAGCGCGCGAGCTGGTTCGCCATCCCGGCGCCACGGTGATCCACAACCTGATCACGTCCCGCGCGGTCCCGCAGATCGTCGCCGAGGCGGGCGGCACGCCGGTGCGCACCCGGGTCGGGCACTCCTTCATCAAGGCGCGAATGGCCGAGACCGACGCGGTCTTCGGTGGCGAGCACTCAGGGCACTTCTACTTCCGCGACTTCTGGCGGGCCGACTCCGGGATGCTGGCCGCGCTGCACGCCCTCGCCGCGCTCGCGGAGTCGGACCTGTCGCTCTCGGCCGTGCTGGCGCCGTACTCGCGCTATGTCGCCAGTGGCGAGATCAACTCCGTGGTGGCCGATCAGGCCGCCGTCGCCGCGAGGATCGAGGCGGCCTGGGCCGACGAGCCGGGGGTGGAGATGGACCATCTCGACGGGCTGACGATCGCGCACGACGAGTGGTGGTTCAATGTGCGGGCGTCCAACACCGAGCCGCTGCTGCGGCTCAACGCCGAGGGACGCGACGAGCCGACGATGCGCCGGATCAGGGACCAGGTACTGGCCATGGTCCGGGGACAGGAGTGAGACGATGAACCTCGACGCGACCCTGCTGGAGCTGATCGTCTGTCCGGCCTGTCATGCCTCGCTGGCGGCCGACGACGCCGCCGAGGAATTGGTGTGCACCGGCTGCGGGCTGGCGTACCCGGTGCGTGACGACATCCCGGTGCTGCTGATCGACGAGGCCCGCAAGCCGGCCTGACCGGCCGAGGCACGTCCTAGATGTTCGACGACGGGCTGCTCGACGACGAGAGCGCGCTGCGGCGGGCGGACCCGCGGCTGCGCGAGATCGCCGACGCCGGTGCGCGGGTACGCCGGGAGTCGGTGTCGGCCGCCGAGTCGCTGGCCGAGGCGGTCGTCCGGCTGGCCGAGGCGCCGCCGCGCGCCGTGGTCGCCGCCGGACCGGACTCGCGGCTGCTGCGCGCGGTGCTGGAGCCGACCTGTCCGGTGCCGTTCGTGGCGTGGCCGGGCCCGGGCCTGCCCGGCTGGGCCGGTGCCCTCGATCTGGTCGTCGTCCTGGCCCCGGAGGGCTCCGACCCGGGGACTGCCGCGGGGGTCGCCGAGGCGGTACGCCGCGGCTGCCAGCTCGTCGTCGCCACGCCGGCCGGCTCCCTGGTCGCCCGCCACGCTCCGGGCCGCTACACGACGCTGATCCCGACCGCGACCGGCGACCAGATGGCTGTCGCGGTGGTGATGCTCGACCTGCTGGACCGCCTCGGCCTCGGCCCGGACACGGCTCCGGAGCAGGTGGCCCGCGCCCTGGACGACGTGGCGGTCGCCTGCAGTCCGTATCGCGACCTGGCGGTCAACCCGGCCAAGGCACTGGCCATCGGCATCGCCGAGACCAATCCACTGCTGTGGGGTGGGACCGTCCTGGCGGCTCGCGCCGCCCGCCGGATCGCCGAGTCCCTGCGCCGCGCGTCGGGCCGCGCCGCACTGGCCGCCGACGCCGAGCACCTGCTGCCGGTGCTGGCCTCGACCGCCCAGGCCGACCTGTTCGCCGATCCCTTCGCCGACCCGCGGTCGGGCGGCGACGTGGTGCTCCGGCCGTCGCTGACGATCCTCGACGACGGCTCCCCGGACCCCATGGTCGCCGAGACGCGTCGCAAGCTGGTCGCCGCGGCGGAGGAGCGGGCGGTCCGGGTCGAGCTGATCACCTCCGAGGCCGAGGGTGACGTCGCCCGCTACGCCGCGCTGCTCGGGACCGGGATGTTCGCCGCCGCCTACCTGGAGATCGGGCTCTCGGGAGACTGAGCCTCTGCGTGGGCGTGCCCCTTGCGCCGGGGCGCCAGGTGCATCACCGCGACGGCGACGGTGCCGACGATCAGTCCGAGCAGAGCCGAGGCGAGCGTGTTGACCATCCAGGCCAGCGTGCTGCCGATGCGGTGCAGCGCGTGCTCGATCTCGTGCTGCAGGTCGTGGACGGCGTCGTACGGCGCGGTCAGGCCGAGCTCGTGCAGTCCGTTGAGCACGATGTGGCCGCCGACCCAGAGCATCGCCGCGATGCCGATCACCGAGATCGCGGAGAGCAGCCGCGGCATGCCGCGCACCAGGCCCCGTCCGAGTGCGCGCGTCGCCGAGCCGGAGCGCCGGGCCAGGCTGAGACCGACGTCGTCCATCTTCACGATCAGCGCCACCACGCCGTACACCAACGCGGTGATCCCGAGCGCCACCACGACGAGGATCAGCGCGCGGGCGACCAGCGGCTCGTCGGCGACCTCGTTGAGCGCGATCACCATGATCTCGGCGGAGAGGATGAAGTCGGTGCGGATCGCGCCGCGGACGGTCGCCTCCTCCGCGGCCCGGTCCAGGGTCCGCTCGGGAGTCCCCTTGGTCGCCGGGGCAGCCTGGTCGTGCCCGCGCAGCCGGGCCCAGACCTTCTCCACGCCCTCGTAGCACAGATAGGTGCCTCCGGCCATCAGCAGCGGGGTGAGCAGCCAGGGCAGGAACTGGCTGAGCAGGAGCGCGCCGGGCAGGATGAAGAGCAGCTTGTTGCGCAGCGATCCGCGGGCGATCCGGGCGATGATCGGCAGCTCCCGCTGGGCGGCGACGGACTGGACGTACTGCGGCGTCACCGCGGTGTCGTCCACCACGACGCCGGCGGCCTTGGCGCTGGCGCGGCCCGCGGCGGCGCCGACGTCGTCCACGGACGCGGCGGCCAGCTTGGCGAGGGCGGCGACGTCGTCGAGCAGCCCGAAGAGTCCTGTGCTCACGGACGAAACCCTACGCCTGACTCCACGCCGCGGGCCGCTCCCGGGCGGCGGGTAGGGCGGGTAGAGTGACCGCGCGCCTTTCGCACGAGATCGTGGCCAGACGCGGCACCGAGTGCCTGTCCGATTCCGTCACACCCTGGTTCACCGAGGATTCATCACATGGACTTCAAGGTCGCAGACCTCGCCCTTGCCGAGTTCGGGCGCAAGGAGATCGCCCTTGCCGAGCACGAGATGCCCGGT
>CAZTHV010000016.1:20026-22260 GCA_964613165.1 uncultured Marmoricola sp. | reverse complement strand
TCGAGGACGCCGTCCGCAACGCCAAGGCGGCCGTCGAGGAGGGCATCGTCGCCGGTGGTGGCGTGGCTCTGGTGCAGGCGACCGACAAGGCCTTCGAGAAGCTCGAGCTGAGCGGTGACGAGGCCACCGGTGCCAACATCGTCAAGGTCGCGGCCGAGGCTCCGCTCAAGCAGATCGCGGTCAACGCCGGCCTCGAGGGCGGCGTTGTGGCGGAGAAGGTGCGCAACCTCCCCGCCGGCGAGGGCCTGAACGCGGCCACCGGCGAGTACGTCGACATGGTGGCCAGCGGGATCATCGACCCGGCCAAGGTCACCCGGTCGGCGCTGCAGAACGCGGCCTCCATCGCGGCGCTCTTCCTCACCACCGAGGCCGTCGTGGCCGACAAGCCGGAGAAGGCCGCGCCCATGGGTGGCGGCGACCCGACCGGCGGCATGGGCGGCATGGACTTCTGAGTCACGCCGTCCGACGGTTCATCGCAGCGGGCCCCCACCTTCGGGTGGGGGCCCGCTGTGCGTCCACGCGGCGCCCCGGTGATCCGCAGGGCCGGGCTCTGTTGCCGGTCGCTCCCGGCGGCTACCGTGGCGAGAAGCCGCCCCGCGAGGGAGGCCGCTGAAAGGCCGTTGGGAGGCCGATGAGTGATGGTGGGCCCCGATCTCAGTGACCGCCGCCACGATGCCGTGCGCTCGTGGACCGCGTTCGTCGAGCTGGGCGATCGCGAGGTGCCGGCCGTACGCCCGGACATCCTGACGAGCTGGCTGCGCTCCAGCGCGGCACTGCCGCCGGACCTGACCCATGCGCCGTTGGCGGACGAGGACGAGACCAGGTCCTACTGGGCGGACTCCCCGCTGCGGCAGGCGGTCGCCCGGGTCGAGTCGGAGCTGCGGCGTACTGCCGAGGACGGTGACCTGGTCATCGCGGTCACCGATCCGGGCACCCGGATCCTGTGGACGTACGCCGGACGCGTGATGCGCCGCAAGGCGGAGACGGTCAACTTCGTACCCGGCGGCCGCTGGGACGACCAGAGCGTGGGCACCAACGCCCTCGATCTCGCCCAGCGGCTCTCCGCGCCGTCGATGGTCTTCGCTGCCGAGCACTACTCCCCGATCGTGCACAACTGGGTCTGCTGGGCGGCCCCGGTGCATGACCCGGTCACCGGCCGGCAGCTCGGGGTGATCGACCTCTCCACCAGCTGGGACCGCACCCATCCGATCGGCCTGGCGACCGCCGGGCTGTTGGCCCGCCTGCTGGAGACGGCGATGCCACGCAGCGCGCACGCAGATCCGGGCATGCCGGGCGGGGCATCGGCCAACGACGGGCTCCGGCTGAGTCTGCTCGGCCGCGCCGAGGTGGTGCTCGACGGCCGCCGGCTGTCGCTGAGCCGCCGGCAGACCGAGATCCTCGCCCTCCTCGCGCTGAACCCCGACGGCCTCTCCCTTGAGCGGCTGCACGCCATGCTCTACGGCGACCAGGCCGTCACGCTGTCCACGCTCAAGGCCGAGGTGTCCCACTTGCGTGGGGCTCTCGACGGCCAGCTCGCCTCGCGGCCCTACCGGCTGATGATGCCGATCAGCACCGACGTCGAGACGGTGCTGGACGACCTGCGGGCCGGCGACGTGTGCGCTGCCGTCGCGGCGTACGCCGGCGACCTGCTGCCCGGCACCGACTCCCCGGCCCTGGGCGAGCTGGGCGAGGTGGTGGCGGTCGCGCTCCGCCAGGCTCTCCTCGCCGACCCGCAGCCCGACGTGGTGCTGCGCTACTGCGAGCGCGTCCCGCACGACATCGAGGTGATCGAGGCGTGCCTGGCCCGGCTGGGCGACGGTCCGCACCCGGCCCGAGCGCTGCTGATCGGCCGGCTGGCCGCCGCCCGCTGAGCCTCTCGACGCTGCGACCAACCAGGAGCCAACCTGCGCGGCCCTAGCGTCCGTCTATGACGAAGATCACACTCACCGTGGACGGGGTCACCGTCTCCGACGACGTGGAGCCCCGGCTGCTGCTCGTTCAGTACCTGCGGGAGCGGCTGGGCAAGACCGGAACGGTCGTCGGCTGCGACACCAGCAACTGCGGCGCCTGCACGGTGCTGCTCGACGGGGTCAGCGTGAAGTCGTGCAACGTGCTCGCCGTCCAGGCCGACGGCGGCGACGTGACGACCATCGAGGGGCTGTCCGTGGACGGCGAGCTGCACCCGGTGCAGGCCGCCTTCCACGAGTGTCACGCGCTCCAGTGCGGCTTCTGTA
>CAZTHV010000016.1:14750-20016 GCA_964613165.1 uncultured Marmoricola sp. | reverse complement strand
TCTGTACGCCGGGCATGATCATGCGCAGCGTCGACCTGCTCAACGAGAACCCGGACCCCACCGAGGAGGAGATCCGGCAGGGTCTCGAGGGCAACCTGTGCCGTTGCACGGGATACCACAACATCGTCCGAGCCGTGCAGACCGCGGCCCGAGACACGGCACAGGCGGGTGGACGGTCATGACCGCGATCCAGGACGCTCCGGTCGTCGAGGCCGAGATCGGGCAGAGCCGGCGTCGCAAGGAGGACCGCCGGCTGATCACCGGCCGCACCCGCTGGACCGACAACATCGTGCTGCCGGGCATGCTGCACATGGCGATGGTGCGCAGCCCCTTCGCCCACGCCCGGATCACCGGCATCGAGACCGCCGCGGCCAAGGCGGCGCCCAATGTCGTCACCGTGATCACCGGTGCCGACATCGCCGAGGAGCAGGGCGCACTGCCCAACGCCTGGCCGATCACCCCCGACCAGGTCACCCCGCCGCACCCACCGGTCGCGGTGGACCGGGTCGCCTTCGCCGGCGAGATCGTCGCCGTCGTGGTCGCTCGCTCCGCCGCCGAGGCCAGCGACGCCGCCGAGCTGGTGGACGTGGACTACGAGGAGCTGCCTGCCGCGATCGACCTGAAGGAAGCTGCGGGCGCCGACGCTGGCCATGGAGTCCTGGCCCATCCCGACCTGGGCACCAACAAGTCGGCGCTGTGGGTCTTCGACTCCGCGGAGGCCGGCACCGGCGGCGACGTCGACGCGGCCATCGAGAGGGCCCGGGACGACGGCATCGTGATCGAGCGGGAGTACCGCCAGCAGCGGCTCATCCCGGCGTTCATGGAGCCGCGATCGGTCGTGGTCGACCCGACCGGCGAGCAGGTGACGATGTGGACGGCGACGCAGATCCCGCACATCCTGCGGTTCCTGCTCGCGGCCGTCCTCGGGGTGCCGGAGTCGAAGATCCGGGTGATCGCGCCCGACGTCGGCGGTGGCTTCGGCGGCAAGCTGCAGACCACGCCCGAGGAGTTCGTGGCGATGGTGCTGGCCCGCCGGCTCGGCAAGCCGGTGAAGTACACCGAGACCCGCTCGGAGTCGCTGCTCGCCGCCCACCACGGCCGCGACCAGTGGCAGCGGCTCACCCTGGCCGCCGACAAGGACGGCAACGTCACCGGCTTCAAGGTCGACCTGCTGGCCGATCTGGGCGCCTACGTCGCGCTGGTCGGCGGCGGGGTGCCGGTCCTCGGCGCCTTCATGTTCAACGCGATCTACAAGTTCCCGGCGTACCGCTTCAGCTGCCAGACGGTGCTGACCAACAAGGCGTGGACGGACGCCTACCGCGGTGCCGGCCGGCCGGAGGCGACCTTCGCCATCGAGCGGATGATGGACGAGCTCGCGGCGGAGCTGGGCGTGGACCCGCTCGCGATCCGGGAGCAGAACTGGATCAAGCACGAGGAGTTCCCGTTCACCACGGTTGCCGGCCTGACCTACGACTCCGGCGACTACGAGGCGGCGACGGCCAAGGCCAAGGAGCTCTTCGGGTACGACGAGCTCCGGGCCGAGCAGCGCCGTCGCCGTGAGTCCGGCGATCCGGTCCAGCTCGGCATCGGCGTCTCGACGTTCACCGAGATGTGCGGCCTCGCGCCGTCCCGGGTACTCGGCCAGCTCGACTACGGAGCGGGCGGCTGGGAGCACGCCGAGGTGCGGATGCTGCCCACCGGCAAGGTCGAGGTGATCACCGGAACCTCCGCCCACGGGCAGGGCCACGAGACCGCGTTCAGCCAGATCGTGGCCGACCGTCTCGGGGTCCCGTTCGAGGACGTCGAGGTCCTGCACGGCGACACCCAGGTCTCCCACAAGGGCCTGGACACCTACGGCTCGCGGTCGCTGGTGGTCGGCGGCGAGGCGGTGGTCAAGGCCGCGGACAAGGTGATCGAGAAGGCGAAGCCGCTCGCGGCGCATCTGCTCGAGGCGTCCGTGGAGGACATCGAGTTCTCCGCCGGGCGGCTGTCGGTGCGGGGCACCGAGCAGGGGATCTCCATCCAGGAGGTCGCCCTGGCGGCCTTCGCCTCCCACAACTACCCCGAGGACGTCGAGCCCGGCCTGGACTCGTCGGCGACGTACGACCCGGTCAACTTCAGCTTCCCGCACGGCACCCATCTGTGCGCGATGGAGGTCGACACCGAGACGGGCGGCACCCGGATGCGCAAGTACGCCTGCGTGGACGACGTCGGCACCGTGATCAACCCGCTCATCGTGGCGGGTCAGGTGCACGGCGGGCTGGTGCAGGGGATCGCCCAGGCGCTCTGGGAGGAGGCGGTGTACGACGACGCCGGCAACCTGGTGACGGGGACCTTCGTCGACTACACGCTGCCGACCAGCGCGGACACGATCAGCTTCGATATCGACCACAACAGCACCGCGTCGACCACCAACACGCTGGGCACCAAGGGCGTGGGCGAGGCGGGCACGATCGCCTCGACGCCGGCCGTGGTCAATGCGGTCGTCGACGCGGTCCGCCACCTGGGCGTCGAGGACATCCAGATGCCCTGCACCCCGGCCCGGGTGTGGCAGGCGCTCCAGGGTGCGGGCGGTCCGGTCGCCGACACCCAACCTCATTTCAGCGACGAGGAAGGGGACGCGTCATGATCCCGGCAGCGTTCGACTACGTGGCGCCCGCCTCGGTGGAGGAGGCGCTGGCGGTCCTCGCCGAGAGGGGCGACGACGCCAAGGTGATCGCCGGCGGGCAGAGCCTGCTGCCGGTGCTGAGGATGCGGCTCAACGCCCCGGAGATCGTCGTGGACCTCGGCCGGATCGAGAGCCTGCGCGGGATCCGCGAGGAGGGCGACGCCGTCGTCATCGGCGCGATGACCACCCACAGCGAGGTCGGTCAGGACCCGCTGGTGGCCGAGCACGCCGCGCTGATCAGCCGGGCGGTCACCCACCTGGCCGACGCCCAGGTGCGCCATCGCGGCACCTTCGGCGGCGCGCTCGCCCATTCCGATCCGGCCGGCGACCTGGGTGCGCCGGTGCTGGCGCTGGACGCCGTCTTCGTGATCGCGGGCCCGGGCGGCAGCAGGACCGTGGCCGCCGCCGACTTCTTCGAGGACGTCTTCACCACCGCGATCGGCGACGGCGAGATCCTCACCGAGATCCGGGTGCCCAAGCACACCGGCTGGGGAGCGCACTACGAGAAGTTCGTGCGGGTGTCCCACCAGTGGCCGATCGTCGCGGTCGCCGCGACGGTGCGCGCCGAGGGCGGGGCTATCGCCGAGGCCGCGATCGGGCTGACCAACATGGGGTCGACGCCCCTGCGCGCCTCGGCGGTGGAGTCCGCGCTCGTCGGCCGGCCGGCCACCGAGGACGTCGTACGAGCGGCCGCGGCGGCTGCCGCCGAGGGCACCAACCCGCCCAGCGATCTCAACGGTGACGCCGACTACCGCCGGCACCTGGCGACGGTGCTGACCCGGCGCGCGGTGCTCGCCGCCGCGGGGAGCTGAGCTCGTGGAGCTGAGTCACGAGTTCACCGTCCCGACCGGCAAGGACGAGGCCTGGGCGATGTTCAACGACATCGGCTCGGTCGCCACCTGCTTCCCCGGGGCCACCGTCACCTCCGCGGACGAGGAGGGCTTCGAGGGGTCGGTGAAGGTCAAGCTCGGCCCGATCGCGCTGCTCTACAACGGCGCGGGCACCTTCACCGAGAAGGACGAGGGCGCCGGCCGGATGCTGATCTCGGCGAAGGGCAAGGACAAGCGCGGCAATGGCACCGCGGGCGCCGAGGTGGCGGTGACCTTCGCCGAGGCCGAGCCCGGGCGCACGCTGGTGACCGTGGCGACCCAGCTCCAGATCACCGGCAAGCCGGCCCAGTTCGGGCGTGGGGTGATGCAGGACGTGAGCGACAGGCTCCTCGCCGAGTTCGTCGACTGCCTGGAGAAGCGCTTCGAGGAGCCGGAGGAGCCCGTCGGCGAGTCGGCACCGGCCGAGCAGTCCCCGGCGGGGGAGCCGGATCGACAGGTGCCGCCGGCTGGGAGCGACACTCTCGACCTCGGCGGCGCCCTGCTTCCGGTGCTGATCAAGAGCTACGGCAAGCAGGTCCTCGGCGCTGTCGTCGTTGTGCTCGTGCTCCGCTGGCTGCTGCGCTGCCGGCGCCGGCGATGAGCCGGATGGAGCGCGTCCGGCCCTCGTCGTGCCGAGATGTGCGACCGCGTCCACAGGGACGTCTCGGCGGACAGGCTGTGCTGCCGACCGGGTGGACAGCACCGTCAGAACACGTTGCGTGGGCGGAACTGGACGCTGATCCTCGGGCCGACCGGCCGCGCGGTCTTGGGGACGGCGTGCTCCCAGGTGCGCTGACAGGAGCCGCCCATCACGACCAGATCGCCGTGGCCCAGGGGCAGGCTGAGCTGGGTCGTGCCGCCACGCGGGCGCAGTTGCAGACGCCGCGGTGAGCCGAAGGAGACGATCGCGACCATCGTGTCCTGGGTGCGGCCACGACCGAGGTCGTCTCCGTGCCAGGCGACGGAGTCGCGGCCGTCGCGGTAGAAGCAGCAGCCGGCCGTGACGAACGGCTCGCCCAGCTCGCCGGCGTAGTGGGCGCTCAGCTGGTCGCGGGCCTCGGTCAGGTCGGGGTGCGGGAGCTCGGCTCCGATGCCGTAGGTGTGCACCAGGCGCGGCACATCGACGACCCGGTCGTACATCTCCCGCGACTCCGCGCGCCACGGCACCGACTCGGCGAGCACGTCGAACAGCCGGTCGGCGCCGGCGAACCAGCCCGGCAGCAGGTCCACCCAGGCGCCGTGGGCGAGCCGGGTCCGGCTCAGGCGGGTCAGTTCGCCCGGCCCGGACGCGTCGCCGGGAAGGGCGTCGAGGAGGGAGGGCTGGAAGCCGAGCGACATGGGTCCATGCTAGCTCAACATCGAACAGACGTTCGATGCGAGCTCGTGACACGTGCTCCCGCCGTCTCATTGCGATTCGCTGCCCGCGAGGTGGAAGATCGCTAGGGTGGGGGCCGCAGGCAGAGCGCCTGCGCGCGCGCAGGTCACACCTTGTGGGGAGGAGTCGCTCGACGTGTCGGAGGTCGCTGGAGGGGCGTCTCGGCGCGGGCGTAAGCATCTGCTCGTCCGCGAGTACGTGCGCTCGCTCATCGTCGACGCCGAGCCGGGCAGCCCGGCGCCGTCCGAGCGCGAGCTGGTCGACCAGTTCGGGGTCGGACGGCGCCGGGCTGCCCGGCTCCGCGTCGACGATGAGCGAGCGCACGTACTCGCGGACGAGCAGATGCTTACGCCC
>CAZTHV010000016.1:8484-14740 GCA_964613165.1 uncultured Marmoricola sp. | reverse complement strand
CCCGGATGACGGTGCGACACGCCCTCGACGGCCTGGTCGCCCAGGGGCTGCTGGAGCGCATCCCCGGCCGCGGAACCTTCGTCACCAAGCCGCTGATCGACATGCAGATGCGGCTCTCCTCCTTCACCGAGGAGATGGAGCGGCGCGGCAAGGTCCCCGAGTCGCGCACGCTGCTGGCCCGGCGGGAGTCCGCGGGCCCGGGCCTGGCGCGAGCGCTGGAGTCCGAGGTCGGCTCCTCGATCGTGCACTGGGAGCGGCTGCGGCTCGCCGATGACGCTCCGATCGCGATCCAGCACGTCTACCTGTCGCTGGACACCTTCCCGCGCTTCCTCGACGAGGCGCCCCCGCCCAGCCTCTACTACTGGTTCGCCGACCAGGACCTGATGCCGACCTGGGGTGAGGACTCCGTCGTCGCGGCCGTGGCCACCGAGGACGAGGCCGAGGTGCTGGAGCTGGAACCGGGCGCACCGGTGCTGCACATCTCCCGGCGCTCCTTCTGCCGCGAGGTCGCCGTCGAGGTGACCCGGAGCATCTATCGCGCCGACCGTTACACCCTCTGGGTGCCGGTCCTGCGCCCCGAGCACCTGCGCTGATTCGCCGATGGCCGGTGACGGGCGGCTGTCAGGCACTAGCGTGTCCGCGTGACCTCGTCCTCGCCCTCGTCCGGGCAGGCCGGGACCCGCCGGCTCCGCGATCGCATCCGTGCCGTTCCGTGGCTGGTCACCGGCGCCCCTCGCTGGGTCGTCGCCGTGCTGGGTGTCGGGCTGGCCGGAGCCGGGCTCTTCCTGCTGGTCCGGCCGCTGACGGCGGTCCAGGTGCTCGGCCTCTACGTCGCGGTGAGCTGCCTGGCGTCCGGGATCGCCGATCTGGTGACGCCGCGAGCGGCCGAGCGCCGGCTCCAGCTGGCCACCGGCGGCCTGTGGATCCTCGCCGGCCTCACCGGACTCGCGTGGTGGGGCCGGGACGCCGACCTGTTCGCCCCGGCGGTCGCGGTCGTGCTGCTGCTCTCCGGCGCGATCCATCTGCTCCGGTTCGCCGTACGTCGTGCGTGGGACACGTCCGCTGCGGCGCTGCTCGGCCTCGCCGAGGTGCTGTTCGGCGTCCTGGCGCTGACCTGGCCGGACGCCACCATGATCGTGATCGGTGCGCTGTTCGGCGGGCGCACCGTCGGCTTCGGCCTGACGCTGCTGACCCGGGCCCTCGGCGGTGGCCGGCCGCGGGAGCGCTCGCGTGGCGTCGTGTCCGTCGTCGGCGCCGGCCTGGTGCTGCTGGTCGCCATCGGCGCCACGTGGACCAGTCATGCCCTGCGTGACGGCGCCCTGGTGCTGGACGGCTTCTATGCGACTCCCGGCACGCTGCCGGCCCGGCCTGGGGTTCTGATCAGGACCTCGTCGTACGACGGCGACCTGCCACCGGGCATGACCGGGCGGCGGATCTACTACACGACCACCGACGCCTCGGGCGTGATCGTCCCCAGCAGCGGCATCCTCGCCGTGCCCGAGCGTGCCGGTGGGCCGATGCCGTTGGTGACCTGGTCGCACGGGACCGTCGGCATCGCCCGTGCCTGCGCGCCGTCCAACGGACCGCACGCGTTCGAGGTGGGTCAGGAGCCCGCCGCCGAGCGGTTCGCCGCGCTGGGCTGGGCCTTCGTCGCCAGCGACTATCCGGGGATGGGCGCCGAGGGCGCGACGCCGTACCTGATCGGCCAGGGCGAGGGGCGCGCCGTGCTCGACGCCGCTCGCGCGGCCCGGCAGGTCTCGGGACTCTCCTTCGCCGACCAGACGGTCGTGTGGGGGCACTCCCAGGGCGGGCACGGCGCACTCTGGGCCGGTCAGCTGGCTCCGGGCTACGCACCGGACCTCGATGTCGTCGGCACCGCGGCGCTGTCGCCGGCGAGCAACCCGCGGGCGCTGGCCGCCGGTGTCATCGCGAACACCGGAGCCCCCGGCGCGACGCTGGGCATCGGGCTGGTGGTCATGGCGTACGCCGGCTACTACCCGGACGTCTCCCTCGAGACTGTGGCACCCGCCGGTGGTCGCACCCTGATCCGCGAGGCCGCGTCCCGCTGCACCAGCGAGGGCGGCACCCTGGTCACCATCCTCTCCGGGCTCACGGTGGGCCGGGACGCCCTGCTGATCAGGCCGTCCGCGCTGGACGGGCCTCTCGGCAAGCGGCTGGACGAGAACATTCCCGCCGGCCCGTGGAGCGCGCCGCTGTTCATCGGCCAGGGCGAGGCGGACGAGGTCATCGCCTACCGGATCAACGAGAACTTCGTGGCCGGGCTGTGCTCCCGCGACGCCGACGTCGAGTTTCGCGGCTATCCGGGTGGCACCCACATGAGCGTGCTGGAGGAGGGCTCGCGACTGAGCAGCGACGTGGTCGCGTGGACGCAGGACCGGCTCGCGGGCCGGCCGTCGACGCCGAGCTGCTAGGGCAGCCGTCCCGCGGCGCGGAGCATGCCGCCACCGCTCCAGTCCTCCAGGGCGATCACCGCGATCGCCGAGGTCACCATCGCCACGTCCCCGCCGGTGAGCCGCGCGACCAGGTCCTCCAGAGCGGGGTTGTGACCCACCAGTGCCACGGTGCCCGCCTCCTCCGGCAGGCTTGCGACCACGTCGGCCAGGCTGCCGCCGTACACCCGGTCGTCGACGACGACAGGCGTCGGCCCCAGCTCCTCGGCGATCAGCTCCCAGGTCTCGCGCGCCCGCCGTGCCGGCGAGACCACCGCCAGGTCGATCGCCGGGTGATGGGCCGCCAGCCAGCGCCCCGTCTCCGGCGCCTGCCGCCGTCCCCGCCTGGCCAGCGGCCGTTTCACGTCCGGCCTCCCGGTCGACCAGTCCGACTTGCCGTGCCGGATCAGGATCAGGGTTCGTTCCACGTCGCCTACTCTGCCGGTTCTGCGTAGGGGTCGGTGACCCGATCGTGATGTGATGCCCGGATCTCGGCGTAGATCTCGCGAATCTCGGCCGTCCCGAGATAGAAGCGCCCGCGGGTCTCGCCGGGGGCTTCGAGGAGGCCGGCGTCCACGAGTGATCGCGATTGGCGCTGCCGTACTCCAGGCCGGCTGTCGCCTGGTAGGCGGCACGGCGTACGCGAAGTCCTAGTGAGCCGGTGAAGAGTCCGGAGACACCGCGCCCCGGCGTACCCTGGCGCGGTGACCGTGCTGATCGATCCGCCGCTGGTGCCGTGGCGGGGGCGGATGTGGTCGCACCTGGCCTCGGATGTCTCCTACGAGGAGCTGCACGCGTTCGCGGCGGCGCTCGGCATCCCGGAGCGCGGGTTCGACGGCGACCACTACGACGTCCCGGCGGAGCTCTTCGACGAGGTGGTGGCGGCCGGGGCGACGGTGGTGCGCAGCCGGGAGCTGGTGCGGCGGCTCACCGCTGCTGGCCTGCGCCGTCGCAAGCAGCGGGCCTAGAGAGTCGGCCTAGAGAGTCGGCCTAGAGAGTCGGCCTAGAGAGTCGCGATCTCGGCGGCGAGGTTCGTCCGGGCCCGCGGCTCCCACTCGCGGCGGGCGTGGTCGGTGCGGAAGAGCGCGTCACGGGCGAGCAGCTCCTCCAGGACGGCCAGGCGGCCGGCGCGGAAGACGTCCTCGGGGACGGCGGCATAGTCGCGGCGGACCCCGGAGGCGTACTCGGCGTACCGCTCCGGAGCCGCGGCCAGGATGGCCAGGTCGGCATCGCAGAGCACCTGTCCGGCGTGGTCGCCCGGTGCGGGGTCGTGCGCCACGGTCAGGCGCACCAGGCGGGCGACCTCGGCGACGTCCACGCCGGCGCCCGCCAGCTCGGTCTCCGCGAGCCGCGCGGATCGCTCCTCGTCGTCGGGTGCGCCGTCGTACACCGCGTCGTGGAACCATGCGGCCAGGACAAGCTCCACGCTGTCGCCCTCGCCCAGCTCCTCGATGCGCCCGAGCACCTCGGCCAGGTGCCGCAGGTCGTGGTAGCCGCGCTCGGTGGCATAGGCGGCCACCAGCCGGTCGCGCAGCTCTGTCCGGTCGGGCAGCGGCCAGGGGAGATGGGTCACGACAGCAGGCTAGGCCTGGAACCGCTGCATGAGCGGGTAGAGAATCTGTCGGTCGTCGACTGGAGGATCGGCGGGTGGGCATCCGCTTCCTCATCGACGAGACAAAGGCCAAGAGGTACGTGGTCGTCGCCGTGGCCTGCCCTGACGCGGCGCTCCGGGAGGCGCGGCGTACGGTTCAGCGGCTAGTGCTGCCCGGGCAGCGGTCGATCCACATGAAGTTGGAGGCCGGTCGCCGTCGCCGCGTGATCGCGGATGCCGTCGGTGGTCTCTCCTCCGCCGGAGTCGTGGCGACGGCAGTTGTCGTCGAGGGTGGAGGGCACGAACACGAGCTCCGAGCGCGGGCCCTGGGGGAGATCGTCCGCATTGCCGCGCAGACCGGAGGCGGCAGCCTTGTGCTTGATCTGGACCCGACTCAGGAGCGCCGAGACCGGCAGATTCTGAATGAAGCCGTACGGGGGTGCGACGGAATATCGATCTCGTTCAGTCACTCACGTCTTGCAAGTGAGCCGCTCTTGACCTTGCCCGACGCAGTGGCTTGGTGCTTCGCCCGCGGTGGTGAGTGGCGCCTTCGTATCAAGCCCGTGCTGGGTGAGGTCCGGAAGATCTAGAGAGCGCAGAACCCGAGACGCGACCGTCCGGACGAATCTCGGGCTCAACTTCCTGGAGCCCAGCGCTCCAGACACGTTCAGTATGCCTCACGGTCTCCGACAGCACCAACGGCTTTCAGGTCAGCTCGGGACCTTGACCCCAGTGGCGGAGTGGCAGCGGTAGCCGTGGGGGTTCTTGGCGAGGTACTGCTGGTGGTGGTCCTCGGCGTAGTAGTAGGTCGGCGCGGGCTTGATCTCGGTGGTGATCTGGCCGTAGCCGCGCTTGCTGAGCTCGGGCTGGTAGCGCTCGGTGACGGCGCGGGCGATCTGCTCCTGCTCGGGAGTGGTGGTGTAGATCGCGGAGCGGTACTGCGTGCCGAGGTCGTTGCCCTGCCGCATGCCCTGGGTCGGGTCGTGGAACTCGTAGAACGTGGAGACCAGGTCGGTGTAGGAGACCTTCGCGGGGTCGAAGACGACGCGCACGGCCTCGGTGTGCCCGGTCAGGCCCGAGCAGACCTCCTCGTACGACGGGTGCGGGGTGGTGCCGCCGGCGTACCCGGCCGAGGTCGACCAGACGCCGGGGATCTGCCAGAAGATCTCCTCGGCTCCCCAGAAGCAGCCGAGCCCGAAGAGCGCGACCTGGTGGCCCTCGGGGACCTCGTCGGTGACCAGCGGCGCGTCGAGCACGCGGTGGCGCTCGGACAGGGTGAACGGACGGTCGGTGCGACCCGGGAGGGCGCGCTCCGCGTCGACCACCTCGGACTTGAACCTGCTGAACAGCATCACAGCTCTCCCTTCCTTGCCCAGTGTGCAACAGGTGGGAAGGGAACGGTGTTCCCGGGCTCGATGGTATCGATCTGATACCATGAGTGCATGGCCTTCACCCTGCGTACCGACGACGAACTCGAGCGAGCCCTCGCGGCCCTTGCGGAGTCCGAAGGCGTCTCCAAGCAGGAGGTCATTCGGCGAGCCGTGTTGGAGAAGCACGAACAGACCAATCGACGACTCCGGCTCGACGTGATCGTCAGTGACCTTCTCGTCGAGTACGAGGACGCTCTGGATCGCCTGGGCTCGGTGTGACGGAGGTCGAGTACCTGTCACTGGACGACCTCCTCGCCCTCGTTGACCGGCTCGGTGCCGGGCCCGTCCGCGATATCGGCCTCCTGGACTCGGCCGCTGCGCGACCGCGGTCGAGTGTGTTCGGCCAGGATGCGTACCCCACGCTCGAGATCAAGGCCGCCGCGCTGATGCACTCGATCGCGCGCAATCACGCCCTGGCCGACGGCAACAAGAGACTCTGTCTCTTGGCCGGTGGTGCCTTTCTGCGCCTCAACGGACACCGATTCGCCATTGGGCAGGATGAGGCGTTCGACCTCGTCATGGCGATCGCGGAGGGACGGCTCGACGTACCGGAGATCGCCGCGGAGCTGACCCGTCTAGGCTCGATGGGGTGAGCCAGGAATCCAGGACGAAGGCGGGCTTCGAGACCCGCGCGATCCACGCCGGCTACGAGCCGGACCCGATGACCGGGGCGGTGATCCCGCCGATCCACGTCACCAGCACCTACAAGCAGGACGGCGTCGGCGGGCTGCGCGGCGGCTACGACTACAGCCGTTCGGGCAACCCCACCCGGACCGTGCTGGAGG
>CAZTHV010000016.1:0-8474 GCA_964613165.1 uncultured Marmoricola sp. | reverse complement strand
CCCGACGACGCGTACGGCGGGACGTTCCGGCTGATCGACAAGGTCACCCGGCCATGGGGGCTGGAGCACAGCCCGGCGCCGGTCTCCGACGTCGACGCGGTGCGGGCCGCGATCCGGCCCGGGCAGACCCGGCTGGTCTGGGTCGAGACACCCACCAACCCGAAGCTCGCCATCGGCGACATCGAGGCGCTGGCCGCGGTCGCCCATGAGGCCGGTGCGCTGCTGGTGGTCGACAACACCTTCGCCTCGCCGTACCTCCAGCAGCCGCTGACCCTGGGCGCCGACGTGGTGGTCCACTCGACGACGAAGTACTGCGGTGGGCACTCCGACGTGGTCGGCGGCGGGCTGGTCGTCCGAGACCTGGAGATCGCTGAGCGCGTCGGCTTCCATCAGAACGCGATGGGCGCCGTCGCCGGTCCGTTCGACGCCTGGCTGACCCTGCGCGGCCTGAAGACCCTGGCGGTGCGGATGGAGCGGCACTGCGACAACGCCGAGCGCGTGGTGGAGCTCCTCGCCGGTCACCCGCAGGTCGTAGAGGTGATCTACCCCGGCCTGGAGAGCCATCCCGGTCATGAGGTGGCGAGCCGGCAGATGCGGCGGTACGGCGGGATCGTGTCCTTCCGGGTCGCCGGCGGCGAGGCCCGGGCGCTGGAGGTCTGCTCACGGGCCGAGGTCTTCACCCTGGCGGAGTCGCTCGGCGGCGTCGAGTCGCTGATCGAGCACCCCGGGCGGATGACCCACGCCAGCGTGGCCGGCACCGACCTGGAGGTGCCCGGCGACCTGATCCGGCTCAGTGTCGGCATCGAGACCGCCGACGACCTCGTCGCCGACTTGGAGCGCTGCCTTGGCTGAGGCGGCCAGATGAGCCCGACGTCGTCTCACTCCGGCCGGGGCCGGGCAGCGCGGGGATCGAGCTCAGGGAGTCGCGGGCGACGTGGTCCCGGCACAGCCGTGGCCCGCCTGGCCTGCACTAGCCTGGCGGCGTGGCAGCGGACGTAGGCGGGGGCGGACCGTTCGGGCGCTGGCGCCGCCGGCGCCGCGACGAGGACGGCGTGGCGGGGCGGGAGCCGGAGCCGAGCCCCGAAGAGCAGCAGGAGGCCGAGGAGCGCCGTCGTGAGCGACTGGCCCACCAGCTCTCCCAGCAGTGGGAGCAGCTCCGGGAGGCGCGCCGCGTCACCGAGCCGGTGATCGAGACCGGCCCCTCGAACCTCGCTCGCGCCCAGGTGCCCTGGGCCTTCGACCTGGCGGCCGCCTGGGCCTGGCGCTTCCTGGTGATCTGCGCGGCCGGGGGACTCCTGCTGTGGCTGGTGCGCTACTTCGCGGTGATCGCCTTCCCGCTGGTGATCGCGCTCTTCACCGCGGCGCTCACCGCACCGGTGGTCTCGGGTCTCCGCCGCGTCGGGCTGCCCCGCCAGGTCGGGGCCCTGGTGGTGGTGATCACCGGGCTCGGCGCGGTCGTGCTGCTGCTCGTCTTCGTCGGCCAGCAGATCTCCGCGCAGGCCGGCGAGCTCTCCGACCAGCTGGTCAAGGGACTGGACGAGATCCGGTACTGGTTGCAGACCGGCCCGCTGCACGCGTCCGACTCCCAGATCGACGACGCCCTGGACAACATCCAGGACTGGATCGCCAGGCAGGGCAGCGACCTGCCCCGCAGGGTGCCGGAGGTCGGCATCGCGCTGGGCCACGTGCTCGCGGGCTTCTTCATCATCCTGTTCGCGTCGTACTTCTTCCTCGCCGACGGCCACCTGATCTGGACCTGGCTGGTGCGGATCTTCCCGCGGGCCGCCCGCGCGCGCACCGACTCCTCGGGCCGGGTGGCCTGGGTGTCGCTGACCCAGTTCGTCCGGGCCACGGTGCTGGTCGCCGGGACGGACGCGATCGGGATCATGATCGTCGCCGCCATCCTCAAGGTGCCGCTGGTGACGGCCATCGGCATCCTGGTATTCCTCGGCGCCTTCGTGCCGATGATCGGTGCGACGGCCTCCGGCGCGGTCGCGGTGCTGGTGGCGCTGGTCGCGCAGGGACCGCTGGTGGCGTTGCTGATGCTCGGCGGCGTGATCCTGGTCCAGCAGATCGAGGCGCACGTGCTGCAGCCGTTCCTGATGGGCCGCTTCGTCTCGGTGCACCCGCTCGGCGTGATCCTGGCCATCGCCGCCGGCGTCCTGGTCGCGGGGATTCCCGGTGCCCTGGTCGCGGTGCCCCTGGCCGCGGCGCTCAACGCCGTGGTGCAGCACCTGGCCGGCTACACCGAGATCGGTGACGACCCCGAGGATGCGGCCGAGGCGGATCCGGAGGCCGAGCCCGAGCCGGCGGACCCGGAGGAAGGGCGATGAGCGTCGACCTGGCCGAGGTCGAGGCGGCGGCGGAGCTGCTGCGCGGGATCGTGATCCGTACGCCGCTGGAGGAGTCCCGCTGGCTCTCCTCCACCGTGGGCGGCCCGGTGCTGCTCAAGTGCGAGAACCTCCAGCGGACCGGCTCCTTCAAGATCCGTGGCGCCTACGTGCGGATGTCGCGGCTCACGGCCGACGAGCGGGCCCTCGGGGTGGTCGCGGCGTCGGCCGGCAACCACGCGCAGGGCGTGGCGCTGGCAGCCCAGCTGCTCGGCATCAGGGCGACCGTCTTCATGCCCGAGGGAGCGCCGCTGCCCAAGGTCGACGCCACCCGCGGGTACGGCGCGGAGGTGATCTTCCACGGGTCGACCATCGACGAGTCGCTGGTGCGGGCCCACGAGGTCGCGGCCGAGACCGGCGCGGTCCTGATCCATCCGTTCGACCACCGTGACATCGTGGTCGGCCAGGCCACCTGCGGTCTGGAGATCGTCGAGCAGGCGCCGGACGCGAGCACCGTGCTGGTGCCGACCGGCGGCGGTGGCCTCATCGCCGGGATCGCCGGTGTGATCAAGGCGATGCGGCCCGACATCCGCGTCGTCGGCGTCCAGGCGGCGGGCGCAGCGGCGTACCCCGAGTCCCTCGCTCAGGGGCACCCGGTGGCACTGGCCGCGATGACCACGATGGCCGACGGCATCGCCGTGGGCCGCCCAGGCGACATCCCGTTCGCGGAGATCCGTGACCACGTCGACGAGATCGTCACGGTCGGCGAGGAGTCGATCTCCCGCGCACTGGTACTGCTGCTGGAGCGGGCCAAGCTGGTCGTCGAGCCCGCCGGCGCCGTCGCCGTGGCGGCGATCCTGGACAACCCGGCGGGCTTCGCCACCCCGAGCGTGGCGGTGCTGTCCGGCGGCAATGTCGACCCGCTGCTGCTCGGCAAGCTGATCCGTCACGGCATGGCCGCGGGCGGGCGCTACCTCAACATCCGGGTCCGCATCCCGGATCGTCCCGGCGGCCTGGCCCGGCTCCTCGGCGAGCTCGCCGAGGAGGGTGCCAACGTCCTCGAGGTCGCCCACGAGCGCACCTCGGCCGTTCTGGGCCTGGATGAGGTGGGGCTCCAGGTCCAGCTGGAGACGCGCGGCCGGGAGCACGCCGAGGCGGTGCTGGCCCGGCTGCGCGATCACGGGTACGTCGTCTCGCAGCTGCCCTAGGCGGGAGCCTCAGTCGTCGTAGGGGACCGCGTCGATGATCTCGACCTTGAGCTCCTTGCCGTTGGGAGCCGGGTAGCGCACCGTCTCACCGCGCTTCCTGCCGCTGATGGCGCCGCCGAGCGGCGACTGCGGCGAGAACACCTCGATGTCGTCGTCGTCGCCCTTCATCTCCCGGGCGCCGAGGAGGAAGCGCTCCTCCGCGGTGTCGCCCGCGAAGCGGATGGTGACGATCATGCCGGGCTCCACCACGCCGTCGTCCGGAGGCGTCTCGCCGACCTGGGCGCGTTTGAGCATGTCCTCGAGCTGCGCGATCCGGCCGTCGATCTTGCCGAGCTCCTCACGCGCGGCGTGGTAGCCGCCGTTCTCCTTCAGATCGCCCTCGTCGCGTGCCTCACTGACCTTGGTCACGACGGCGGCCCGCCCGGGCCCACGCAGATCGTCGAGCTCGGCCTTCAGTGCGTCGAACTTCGCCTGCGTCAGCCAGATCTTGTTGTGGCCGGCTGTGTGCGTCATCGCGCTCCATCTCCTGCTTGTGTAGATGCCCGCCGGGATGATCTCGACCGGCGGACGGGAAAGGACAAGCCTAGCGCGGTCTCCCCGAAGGATGCACAACTCCGGCCTCAGAAGGAGCTGCACCGGACCCGCTCGACCGTGGTCGCGCGTCGCTCGGTGCGCAGACTGAGCCAGCCGCTTCCGGCCGCCCGCATCTCGGCCACGGTGAAGGTGCGCTCGCCGACGACGGTGTGGTCCACGGCGGTGGCCCGGAAGAGACAGCCGCCCTCGGCATCCTCATCGGCGCGGTACTCCACCCGGAGCCTGACCTCGTGCTCCCCGGTCACGTCGAAGGCGGCCACGCCGGCGGTGACCGCGGGCGTGGAGTGGAACCACGCCGCCCAGCCCAGCCAGACCAGGAACACCACGGCCAGGACGGCGGAGAGCACGACGATCACCCGTCGTCGCCAGGGTGGTCCGGCGCCGTAGCGCTGCTGTAGGTCGCTCACCCTGCGGATTGTAGAGAGGGGCGGATTCTAGGATGGTCGGCATGCCCGGATCCGACCGACCCGAGGCCGGAGACCGACTCCGGCTGATGCATGTCCATGCCCATCCCGACGACGAGTCGAGCAAGGGGGCCGCGACCACGGCCAAGTACGTCGCGGAGGGGGTCGACGTCCATGTGGTGACCTGCACCGGCGGCGAGCGCGGATCGGTGCTCAACCCGGCGATGGACCGGCCGGACGTGCTGGCCAACATCACCGAGATCCGCCGCCAGGAGATGGACCGAGCACGCGAGATCCTCGGGATCACCCAGGACTGGCTCGGCTTCGTCGACTCCGGGTGGCCCGAGGGCGACCCGAAGCCGCCGCTGCCGGCGGGCTGCTTCGCGCTGGTGCCGCTGGAGGAGGCGGCCGAGCCGCTGGTCCGGCTGATCCGATCGTTCCGGCCGCACGTCGTCACGACGTACGACGAGAACGGCGGCTACCCGCATCCCGACCACATCAAGTGCCACGAGGTCTCCGTCGCGGCGTTCGAGGCCGCCGGCGATCCCGCGCGCTACCCCGGCGCCGGCGAGCCGTGGCAGCCGTTGAAGCTCTACTACCAGCACGGCTTCAACCGGCCGCGCACCCAGGCGCTGCACGACGAGATGCTGCGCCGCGGACTCGAGTCGCCGTACGCCGAGCGGCTGGAGCAGTGGAAGCCGGATCCTTCCCACGACGCCCGGATCACCACCCGGGTGCCGTGCGGGGAGTACTTCGAGGTCCGCGACCAGGCGCTGCTGGCCCATGCGACCCAGATCGACCCGGACGGGCACTGGTTCCACGTGCCGGTCGAGGTCCAGCGAGCGGTGTGGCCGACCGAGGACTTCGAGCTGGTCCGCAGCCTGGTCGAGTCGCCGACGCCCGAGGACGACCTCTTCGCGGGCCTTCGTGGTGAGCGGACGACGGATGAGTGAGAGACTGAGGGCATGAACGGGTTCCAGGTCGTCGCCTTCTTCGCCGACAAGCCGGTGACCGAGCCGCCGCCGGCCCAGGCCGATTGGGGCATGATCGTGGTCTTCACGCTGCTCGCCCTTGCCGTGGCCGGGCTGGGATACAGCCTGGTCAAGCAGCTGCGCAAGGTCCGGCACAGTGCCGAGGCCGGCGTCTACGGCGACGAGGCGAGCAAGCGGATCTCCTGATCCCCAAGCGGCTGCGCAAGCTCGGCGGCTGAGGTGCGATCTGCCGGCACCTGGCGCCGGGAGATCGCACCATAGTGGGCGTGGCGGGTCAGGCCGCCTCGCCGAGCTTGAGCAGCCGGATCAGCAGCCGGGCGGCCTCGCCCCCGGTCGCCAGGGCCGCCTCGACCGCGCGCGGCACATCGAGATCGGTCAGCAGCGCCGCGACGACCTGAGCGGTGCCGTCGGCGTCCCTCCCCGGCTCGCTGGCCGCCGCGTAGAGCCGGGTGCGCAGCTCCTCGGCCGCGGTCAGTGCGGTCGGCTCGAAGTCCCAGGCCTCGGCCCAGGCGCGGTTGAGCAGGAGCAGCCGGAGGTCGGCGCCGGAGTGGCGTCCGAGCAGGTCGCGCACGAGGACCAGGTTGCCGGTCGACTTGGCCATCTTCTCGCCGCCGGCCCGCACCGTGCCGATGTGCATCTGCCGCCGCGCGAACGGCGCCACGCCGCTGACCGCCTGCACCATCGCGGCCTGGTAGGCGTGGTGTGGGAAGGCCAGGTCGGCGCCGCCGACCAGCACGTCGAGGCTGGCGCCGTAGGCGTCGAGCGCCATCGCGGCGCATTCGGCATGCCATCCCGGCCTGCCCCAGCCCCACGGGCTCGGCCAGGCCGGCTGCTCGGCGGTCGAGGGCCGCCACACGGGCACGTCGAAGGGATCCTCGCGATCGTCGTCGGCCTGATCGCCGAACGCGGCCGACAGCGCCAGCGCCTCGGCCCGGTCCCGCCCCTCGACGACCCCGGCGCCGCGGAAGAAGACCGCCCCACCGGTCTCGTAGCCATCGCCGGTGGCGAGCAGGCCGGCAGCCAGCTGCACCACGTCGGCGATGTGGGCCCGGGCGCGAGGGGCGTCGTCCGGCGCGGTGACCGCCAGCGAGCGCATGTCCTGGTCGAAGGCGAACTCCTGGGCGACGGCGAACTGGTCATAGTTGCGTCCGTCGCGCAGTGCCGCTGTGGTGAGCACGTCGTCGACGTCGGTGACGTTGCGGACCAGTGTCGGCTCGACGTCGAGCAGCCGGGCCAGCGATCGGAGCAGATCTGACCAGACGAAGACCGAGGCGTGGCCGAGGTGCGTGACGTCGTACGGCGTGATGCCGCAGGTGTAGACGCGCATCCGGGACACCAGCGGCAGCGTCCGTCCGCCCAGCACGAGTGAGGCGCTGCGCCCCGGATCCGTGGTCGCAGGGACCCGGCCCTCCGCGCCGACCACGCCGCTTGGGGAGTAGCTCATGGGAGGAACCCTACGGCGGCTGCGGAAAGACCCATTTCCTGGACACCCTGCGAGGTCCGGCGAGCGGCCTTCTAGGGTTCATCCCACGTCCCCGACCACGAAGGAGCTGGAACGTGCTCATCGGTGTCCTGAAGGAAGCCCGTCCGGGAGAGACCCGGGTGGCAGCCACACCTGCGACGGTAGCGGCGTTGATCAAGCTCGGCTACGAGGTCGTCGTCGAACCGGGGGCCGGCGTGCTGTCGGACTTCGCCGATACGGCGTACGTCGAGGCCGGAGCCGCCGTGGGGCAGGTCACCGAGACCGACATCGTCTTCGGAGTCAACGCGCCGTCGGGTGAGCAGCTGGACTCGCTGAAGGCCGGCGTGACGGTGGTCAGCCTGCTGGCGCCGGCGCACGACCCGGAGCTGGTGGCGAACCTGGCGCTGCGGCCGATCACCGCGATGGCGATGGATGCCGTGCCGCGGATCTCTCGGGCGCAGTCGCTGGACGTGCTGTCCTCGATGGCCAACATCGCCGGCTACCGCGCGGTGGTGGAGGCGGCCCATGTCTTCGGCCGGTTCTTCACCGGTCAGGTCACCGCGGCGGGCAAGGTGCCGCCGGCCAAGGTGCTCGTCGTCGGTGCGGGTGTGGCCGGTCTGGCCGCGATCGGCGCGGCCGGCTCGCTGGGCGCGATCGTCCGCGCCACCGATCCGCGGCCGGAGGTGGCCGACCAGGTGGCGTCGCTGGGCGGGGAGTACCTGGCGATCGAGTCGCCCGAGGTCGAGGTGTCGGCCACGGGCTATGCCAAGGAGATGGGCGATGACTACAAGGCCCGCGAGGCCGACCTGTACGCCGGCCAGGCCAAGGACGTCGACATCGTCATCACCACGGCGCTGATCCCGGGCCGGCCGGCACCGCGGATCATCACCGCGGAGATGGTCGCCTCGATGAAGCCCGGGTCGGTGATCGTCGACATGGCCGCGGCCAACGGCGGCAACGTGGAGGGCACCGTCAAGGACGAGGCGGTCGTGACCGACAACGGCGTCACGATCATCGGCTACACCGATCTGGCCGGCCGTCTTCCGGCACAGGCCTCCCAGCTCTACGGCACCAACCTGGTGAACCTGATGAAGCTGATGACGCCCGAGAAGGACGGCCAGCTCGTCATCGACTTCGACGACGTGGTGATCCGGTCGATGACGGTGGTCCGGTACGTGGATGGGGCCGGTGAGCTGACCTGGCCGCCGCCCCCGGTCCAGGTCTCGGCGGCACCGGCTGCGGCACCGGCCGCGGTGGTCGCGGCGCCGGCTGTGGTCAAGGTGCCGATGAGCGGCGAGCGCCGGCTGGGCATCGTGTTGGGCTCTGCTGCCGTGCTCTTCGTGCTGACGGCCCTGGCTCCGGCGGCGCTGCTGCCGCATCTGACCGTCTTCGCGTTGGCGATCGTGATCGGCTACTACGTGATCGGCAACGTGCACCACGCGCTGCACACACCGCTGATGAGCGTGACCAACGCGATCTCGGGG
>CAZTHV010000015.1:20682-22804 GCA_964613165.1 uncultured Marmoricola sp. | reverse complement strand
GATGTCACCCGCGAGCGTATCCGTCAGATCGAGGCCAAGGCGCTGCGCAAGCTGCGCCACCCGACGCGCAGCGAGCACTTGCGCTCATTCCTCGACGAATGATGGCAAAACCCCGGCACCCGCCGGGGTTTTTGCTTCTGCGCCGGCTACACTGACAAGAGTATCCAACGCTTCCCGGAACTGCCGCATGTCGCGTCTGCTGGCCATTCTCCTGTCGTGTCTGGCGTGCTGGGCGCTCCCGGCGGCGGCGCTCGAGCTCAGCCCGGAGGAGCAGGCCTGGCTCGCCGACCACCCGCAGCTGCGCCTGGGCATCGACCCTTCCTGGCCGCCCTTCGAGTTCCGCGACGAACAAGGCCGCTACAGCGGCCTCAGCGCCAGCTACGTCAGGCTGATCGAAGAGCGCCTCAAGATCCGGATGCAGCCGGTGGCCTCGAACGACTGGAGCGAGGTGCTGGCCCGTGCCCAGGAAGGCCGGGTGGATCTGCTGCCAGGCATCATGTCGACCCCCGAGCGCCAGCGCGACCTGGCCTTCACCCGCCCCTACCTCGACTTCCCCATCGTCATCCTCGCCCACCGCAGCGGCCCGCAGCCGCGCAGGCTGGACCAGCTGTACGGCCTGAAGATCGCCGTGGTGCTGGACTACGCCCCCCACGTCATCCTGCGCAACCGCCACCCCGACCTCAACCTGCTGCCGCTGCCCAGCGTCGAGGCCGCACTGCAGGCCCTCGCCACGGGCCAGGCCGACGCGATGATCGGCGACCTCGCCTCCAGCGTCTGGAGCCTGCGCGAGCTGAAGCTGGACGGCCTCAGCATCACCGGCGAGACGCCCTACCGTTACCAGCTGGCGATGGCCGCGCCGCACCAGAACACGCCGCTGATCGGCATCCTCGACAAGCTGTTCGCCGAACTGACCGAGAAGGAAATCGCCAAGCTGCGCGAGCCCTGGGTCGGCGGCGTGCTGGACGAGCGCGACGCCTGGCTGCGCGCCCTCCCCTATGGCATCCCCGTCTTCCTGCTGGCCCTGCTGATACTGGCCACCGTGCTGCGCATCAACCAGCGTCTGCGCCAGGAGATGCGCAGGGGCCGAAGCCTGGAAGAGCGCCTGCGCAGCAGCGAACAGCACTATCGCGGCCTCATCGAGAGCCTCAGCGCGGTGGCCTGGCAGATGCGCCTCAAGGAGCAGCGCTTCACCTACGTTTCGCCGCACGCCGAGAAGCTGCTGGGCTATCCCCTGGACGAATGGCTGGAGCCCGGCTTCTGGCAGCGCCACCTGCACCCGGACGACGCCGAGCACGCGCACCGGCACATCCAGGGCGAGGACCAGGCCGGCTTCGACTACCGCATGCTGGCGGCCGACGGCCGCACCGTGTGGATTCGCGACATCGTCACGCCGATGCCGGGCGACGACGGCCCGCTGCTGCACGGCCTGATGATCGACATCAGCGAGGCCAAGCGCATCGAGCAGGCCCAACGCCTGTCCGAAGAGAAGTTCGCCAAGGCCTTCCACGCCTCGCCGGACGGCCTGCTGATCACCCGCTCGCGCGACGGGCTGATCCTCGAGGCCAACGAGGGCTTCACCCGGATCACCGGCTACGACATCACCGAGGCGCTCGGACACACCACCCGGGAGCTGAACATGTGGGCCAACCCGGACGACCGCCTGCGCATGGTCGAGGCGGTACGCCAGCATGGCGGCCTGCGCGACTTCCGCGCCTGGCTCAACGCCTGCGACGGGAGGTTGCGCCTGGGCGAACTCTCGGTCCAGGCAATCATGATCGAGGACGAACCCTGCCTGCTCACCATTGCCCGCGACATCACCGACCGCGAGCAGATGGAAGAACGCCTGCACCTGGCCGCCACCGTCTTCGAGAGCACGGCCGAGGGCGTGATGATCACCGACCTGGAGCAGCGCATCACCGCGGTCAACCGCGCCTTCAGCGAGATCACCGGCTACAGCGAGGCCGAGGCCCTCGGCCAGAAGCCCGGCCTGCTCGCCTCCGAACGGCATGACCGGACCTTCTACAAGGACATGTGGCGCCAGTTGAACGAGGAAGGACACTGGCAGGGCGAAATCTGGAACCGACGCAAGAACGGCGAGGAATTCCCCGAGTGGCTGACCATC
>CAZTHV010000015.1:0-20672 GCA_964613165.1 uncultured Marmoricola sp. | reverse complement strand
GGACAACCAGATCACCCACTTTGTCGGTGTGTTCGCCGACATCAGCTCGCTCAAGCAGGCCCAGGAACGGCTGGACTACCAGGCGCACCACGACCCGCTCACCGGCCTGCCCAACCGAGCGCTGTTCGAACACCGTCTGGACAAGGCGCTGCAGGAGGCCCGCACCGAGCGCGGCCAGGGCGCCGTGCTGTTCCTCGACCTGGACCGCTTCAAGCACATCAACGACAGCCTCGGCCACCCGGTCGGCGACCAGTTGCTCAAGAGCATCGCCCAGCGCCTGCGCGGCCAGCTGCGCGACATCGACACGGTGGCGCGACAGGGCGGCGACGAGTTCATCGTACTGCTGCCCGGCCTGCAGCTGCCCGCCGACGCCGAGCGGGTGGCGACCAAGTTGCTGAACTGTTTCAACACCCCCTTCCACACCGAGAGCAGCGAGTTCTTCATCAGCGCCAGCATCGGCATCAGCCTGTACCCGAGGGATGGCGAGGACGTCGCCACCCTGGTCAAGAACGCCGACGCGGCCATGTACAGCTCCAAGGCCAAGGGCCGCAACCGGGTCGAGTTCTACACCCGCAACCTGACCTTCCAGGCCACCGAGCGCATGACCCTGGAACTGGAGCTGCGCCGCGCCATCGAGCGCGGCGAGCTGAGCCTCTACTACCAGCCGAAGCTGTGCCTGGCCAGCAGGACCCTGGTCGGCGCGGAAGCCCTGCTGCGCTGGCACCACCCGCTGTTCGGCGAGATTCCGCCGGACCGCTTCATCCCGCTGGCCGAGGACAACGGCATGATCCTCCAGCTCGGCGACTGGGTGCTGCAGGAAGCCTGCCGGCAGATGCGCTCCTGGCAGGAAAGCCACGCGCCGTTCGGCCCGCTGTCGGTCAACCTGTCCGGCAGCCAGCTGCGCCAGCCCCGGCTGGTGGAGCGCATCGCCGGCACCCTCGACGACTTCGGCCTGGCGGCCAGCTGCCTGCAGCTGGAGATCACCGAGAGCTTCATCATGAACCAGGCCGAGGAGGCGCTGCTGGTGCTCCACGAACTCAAGTCGCTGGGCCTGCAGCTGGCCATCGACGACTTCGGTACCGGCTACTCGTCCCTCAGCTACCTGAAGCGCCTGCCGCTGGACATCCTCAAGATCGACAAATCCTTCATCCTCGGCCTGCCCGGCGACCCGGACGATGTCGCCATCACCCGCGCGATCATCGCGCTGGGCCGCAGCCTGCAGATGTCGGTGATCGCAGAAGGCGTGGAAACCAAGGCCCAGGAAGCCTTCCTCGCCAGCGAGGGCTGCGAACAGATCCAGGGCTACGTGATCAGCCGCCCGCTCTCGGCCGAATCCTTCGCCACCAACTTTCTCGGCCCCCTGCCGATTGGCAGCGCGGAAAAGGCGCCGGTATAATCCGCCGCTCCTTCTGAGGGCCTATAGCTCAGTCGGTTAGAGCAGAGGACTCATAATCCTTTGGTCCACGGTTCGAGTCCGTGTGGGCCCACCACCTTTAAAGCCGCGCACTGCGCGGCTTTGCTCTCATAACGGTAGTGGCATCTGGATCAGTCCTATGGTCCAAAGGTACAAAATCGGTACAGTGCTGGTACGCCAGCCTGCCTTTGGAGTCCTTTCAGATGGCCACAATCGTCAAAACCCCTGCCAGTAAATGGAAGGCCGTAGTCCGGAAAACGGGCTGGCCGACCAACACCAAAACCTTCCGCACCAAACGCGACGCCGAAGACTGGGCTCGCCGCACCGAAGACGAGATGGTGCGTGGCGTGTACATCCAGCGCAGCGGCTCCGAGCGCCTGACGCTGGAGAAAGCCCTTGAGCGCTACCTGGCCGAGGTAACGCCCAGCAAGAAACCCACTACGCGCAAAGCCGAAGCAACCAAGGCCAAGCAGCTGATCCAGCACCTGGGCAAATACTCCCTGGCCGCCCTCTCCGCCGAAATCATCGCCAACTATCGCGACACCCGACTCGGCACCTTGAGCAAGCGCGGCGTCCCCACCAGCAACAATACCGTGCGGCTTGAACTCGCCCTGCTCAGCCACCTCTACACCGTGGCGATCCAGGAGTGGGGACTGGGGCTGACCTTCAATCCAGTGCTGAATATCCGTAAACCGAGCCCCGGTGACGGCCGCGATCGCAGACTGACTGCCGACGAGGAAAGACGCCTGCTCGCCGCCGTAAACAATCACAGCAACCCCATGCTTGGATGGATCGTCCGCATCGCCCTGGAAACGGGTATGCGCTCGTCGGAGATCACGGGCCTGCACTGTCACCAGGTCGATCTGAAAAAGCGCGTGGTGCGCCTCGCAGACACCAAGAACGACAGCACCCGAACTGTCCCCCTCACCAAACTGGCCACCGAAGCCTTTAAGGCCGCCCTGGATAACCCTGTGCGCCCCAAGGATTGCAACCTGGTGTTCTTTGGCGAGCCGGGAAAGGACGAGAAACGTCGCCCCTATGCCTTCACCAAGACCTGGGGACTACTGAAGAAGAAACTCGGCATGCCCGACCTGCGCTTCCACGATCTGCGTCATGAGGCTGTCAGCCGGCTGGTCGAGGGCGGCCTATCCGACCAGGAGGTCTCGGCCATTAGCGGCCATAAGTCGATGCAGATGCTAAAGCGCTACACCCACCTACGAGCCGAGGACCTCGTCGGCAAGCTGGACAAGCTGAAACGCCAGCGCAAGGCGTCTTGACGGTGCGTTAAACGCACCACAAACTATACGCAGATAACGTACAAACAATGAAAGCACTATTTGTCGAACTACCGCCCTTTGAGCGCCATCGTGCGGACTACCTGGATGATGAGGCCTTTCGCAGCTTCCAGCGCCTGCTGATGAAGAACCCGGAAGCCGGCGACGTGATCCAGGGAACCGGCGGCCTACGAAAGATTCGCTTCGCCGATGAGCGCCGACAGAAGGGCAAACGCGGCGGTATCCGAGTCATCTACTACTGGTGGCTGGGTGGCGCCCAGTTCTGGCTGTTTACCCTTTATGGGAAGGACGTCCAGGACGATCTGAACGAGCAGCAGAAGAAACTACTCAAGCAGCTGCTGCAAGCGGAAATTGATGCGAGGATAACACCATGAAACGAGACATCTTTGCCGAGCTGGTCGAGGGCTTCGAGGCTTTGGAGGATGAACGCCAAGGCAAGGTGACTCTGCGCTCGCACAAAGTCCAATTACCCGAACTGTGCGAAGTCAGCTCCGAGGAGCTGGTGGAGATCCGCCAGAGGCTGAACATGTCACGCCCGGTTTTCGCCATGTACCTGCGCACCAACCCGCGCACCTTGGAGAACTGGGAACAAGGCCGAGCCAAGCCAAACGCTCAGGCGACTACGCTCATTCGTCTGGTGCAAAAGTATCCTGAAACTGTCGAGCATCTAGCTGCTCTTGGTTAGTTAATAGGCCACCACCGATCAGGCCATTCCTCATTCAGCGCTCCCCAAACCGGCCACATGCCGGTTTTTTATTGCCTATGTCGGCCGCCCCTGCACACCCACTTTACTCCCTCACAATTAAAGTCCAGACCTCCGACTCATCAGGGAAATAGATAAATAACATCTATCACCAAATCGGCATGCCGACTCTAGAAGAATATTTAGGACAAAATTTCCTAATCTAAAAAACAGGACAGGACACAATGTCCTATTCCAAAATTTAGTTTAGCTAAACCACTAAACATACCCGCAAAATTTCGCTCAAATATCACAAGCAGCGAATTTAGAGACAAAATATCTCCGAACTCACACAGTTTTCGGAGACCCGAATGACTACCGAAGAACTCCTACTCCAGCGCTATAACAGCGCTCCCTTGTTATCGCTCGAACAGCTCGCAGAGATACTTCAACGAAGCAAAGACGGGCTACGCATAACCCTTTGCGGGGACAATGAACTTGCAAGAAAGCTACACGAATGCAGGGTCAAAATCGGCCGCCGAGTCTATTTCAAGACAGTCTCCGTAGCCCGAATGATCGACGAGGCGTAAGGCGCCATGACAGAGAACATCATTCTCCGCCGAAAGGTGTCCCGCAGCTTCACAACGCTGCCGAATGACTTGATCCGCGACAAGCAGCTCTCTTGGAAGGCATTGGGCCAACTTGTGTTTCTACTGTCGCTACCACCCAGCTTCAGGCTGAGCCTGGCTTTCCTGACGAAGCAAAAGAAATGTGGCCGCGATGCGACCAGGGCCGGGCTTAAAGAGCTTGAGAACGCGGGCTATCTCTCCATCGAACAGCTGAGCGACGAGTCAGGTCGTTTCAGCCACTCAATCTGGCAGATCTCAGATACGCCGTACCGGCAAGACTATGACGCACCGTGTTCGGAAAACCCGAACACGGATTTACCGGACGTGGACTTCCCGCATCCGGAGAAGCCGACACTAATAAATACTAATAGAGAACAAATACTAATAGAGAACAAATACTAAAAGAGAAAATAACTACAACAACACCAGGGGCCTCTACGGCACAGCAGGCCAAATTCACCCTGAGCTTTCACCGCAGCATTCTCAAAGAGGACAGACCTGCATTGAAGTTGGCGCTGGCAAAAATTCCTGAGCCTGATCGCCAAGCGCTACTAGATGAACTTGCTGCCTCCATGATGACAGGTGCAATCAAAACTACACCGATACGCTGGCTGCATGGGCTAATCAACCACTACCTGGCTGGCAGGTTCACGCCCTCACTTGGGCAGTCAATTGCCAACCTACGGGCTACAGAAATCAGAGCCTTGCCAATCACACAGCCCCCCAAGGATCAACGAAAAGCTACTTAGCCGAGTCGCATTTCCCCGATCAACCTCATAACTCGACTCCCGAATTACGAATAACGCATTCATTGACACTTGAGGGATCGGCAAAACATGCAGTGCAGGCTCTTGAGCACATAGCGAGATATTACCTATGAAAACTCTCTCCGAACGCATCGCCGAGCGCATACAGAGAAAGCCGACAGCCAGTGCAGCGCTACGCAACCGCAGCACCTTTCTCAATCTGAGAACCGAAATCCAGCGGGCCTACACCGATGGCTGGTCGCTGCTGGCCATCTGGAAAACGCTGCACGACGAAGGACGTATTTCCTTCACCTACCAAGCCTTCCGGCGATACGCACATCAACTGATCGATTTACCAACGCCGGCAAACGGCAGCCAGCAGCAAATCAGGAAAGCGGCTGCAGACACCTTTGCGTTCAAGGCAAAGCCCGCCAAGGAGCCTCTGTCATGAACAGCAACCCCCACGCAGGCGTTCAAGCATCAACTGAACCGTTCAATTTCCGCTCACCTGGCGTTAACCCATCGCTGAACGGCAGAGAGGCGATTCGCCGGCGACTGCAAGCTGCCTTTAATCGGCATGAAATGCCGGGCAAGACAGGTGAAGTACCTGTACCGGCAAGCCGGCACTGGTTCTTCACTGCCCTTAATCGCGCTTCGCGCTCTACGGGTGTCTTGCCCTGCGGGGCAAGCGGCTACCGCCGCAAATGGAGAGCGCCATGACCATCCAGAGAGCTACGACCAGAAAAGGAAATACGCCGATCAATGTCTGGGTTACGCCAGAGGAAAAAGCCCGGATCGAGCAACTCGCCGAGCAGACCGGACACAGCATGTCGTCGCTACTGCGCAGCTTGGGCATGGGACATATGCCACCCAGCCTTCTTGATCACCAGTCGATTCTTGAGCTGGCCAAGATCAACGGCGACCAGGGGCGCTTGGGTGGGCTGCTGAAGATGTGGTTGAGCAATGACGAGCGTTTCGCTGGCTTCGAGGAAGCACAGATGCGCCGAACCATTGGGGTGGTGCTGTCGAGGATCGAGGAAGCGCAGCAGGCAATGCTGCAGATGCTCATCAAGGTGCAAGGAGGAGACGATGAAGATTTTAGCGGCTAAAAATCTGTGGCTTCTGGCCTGTTTCACCAGCTCGCTCATGAGCGTAAACGCCAATGCCGGCATTCCCGTCATCGACGGCGGCAATCTCACACAGAACGTGCTGACTGCCATGGAAAGCGTGGCGCAGACACTGAAACAGATCGAGCAATACCAGACCCAGCTGCAGCAATACGAAAACATGCTGCAGAACACGGCGGCGCCCACAGCCTACATTTGGGATCAGGCTAGCCAGACGATGGACAGGCTGCGCGGCGCCATTGACACCCTGGACTACTACAAGCGCAACCTGGGTAGCATCGACGGCTACCTCGGCAAGTTCCAGGACGTCGCCTACTACAGGGCCTCACCTTGCTTCTCCAACGCCGGCTGCAGCGAAGCCGAGTGGGCGGCGATGAACGAGAACCGGCGCCTTGCCTCCGAATCGCAGAAAAGGGCCAACGACGCACTGTTTCGTGGCCTGGATCAGCAGCAGGCTGCGCTGCAGCACGACGCCAACACGCTGCAGCAACTGCAACGCCAGGCTCAGGGCGCTACCGGCCAGATGCAGGCCATCGGCTATGCCAATCAACTGGCCAGCCAGCAAGCCAATCAGCTGCTGCAGATTCGCGGCCTGCTGGTCGCCCAGCAAAGCGCCATTGCCACGCGCATGCAGGCCGAGGCCGACCTAGAGGCCAAGCAGCAAGCCGCCCACGCCACCTCGACCGAGGGGCGCATAGCGCCCACCCAAGCCCCCAAGAACTGGCTGGACATGAACCGCTAAGGAGAGCCCATGAAGAAACTAACCCTGCTGCTACTCACCCTTCTGGTGCTTGCCGGATGCGGTGACCAGCCAAGCACCAAAGCTATACCCGAAGTCAGTGATGCCAACTGCACCCTGGAAGTGATCAACCAGATCGAAGATCGGACGGCCCGAGCGGACTTTGCCGGCCAGTGTTCCAGACGCTCGGGCGCTATCCAGCCCACCGAGCAACCGAAGAACTGGCTCGAACTGAACAGTTCGCAGGGGTGACCGCATGAAAACGCTCAAGAACACCAGCCTGATCAGCTGCTGTCTGCTGCTTGCCCTCTACTCCGGTGGTGCCGCAGCCCAGCTCACCAACCAGGGCATGCTGGATCAGGTCATTACCGAGTTCAGCAGCCGCGCGACCACCTGGCAGGCAGTCATCCTCAATGCCGCGTCCTGGCTGTTCTGGACACTGGGCACCATATCTCTGGCCTGGACATTCGGCATGATGGCCCTGCGCAAAGCCGACTTGGCTGAGTTCTTTGCCGAGTTCTGCCGCTTCATCCTGTTCTTCGGCTTCTACCTGTGGCTACTCAGGAACGGGCCGGAGTTTGCGGCCTCGATCATTCGGTCGCTGCAGAGGCTGGGCGAACAGGCATCCGGCATAAGCTCGGTCACGCCATCCGGCATCGTGGATATCGGCTTCATGCTGTGGAAGCAGACACTCGCCGCGCTTTCGGCCTGGAGCCCAGTCGATAGCCTTATCGGTGTGATCTTGAGCCTGGCCATCACAGTCATGCTGGCGCTCATAGCGATCAACATGCTCATTCTGCTGGTTTCCGGTTGGGTGCTGATTTACGCCGGCATCTTCTTCCTTGGCTTTGGTGGCTCACGCTGGACTTCCGACATGGCCATCAACTACTACAAGACCGTCTTGGGCTTGGCCATCCAACTGTTTTCCATGGTGCTGCTGGTTGGTATTGGCAGCGACCTGCTCACCGGCTTCTACGCCAAGATGACCAAAGGCACCCTCAACTTCGAGGAGCTGGGTGTCATGCTGATTTTCTGCCTCTGTCTGCTGCTCCTGACCAACAAGGTACCGCCCATGCTTGCCGGCATCATCACGGGAAGCAGTACGGGGGCTGGGGGCATTGGCAACTTCGGGGCCGGCACAGCGGTCGGCGCAGCAATGGGAACGGTCGGCATGGCATCTGCCGCCATGAGCATGGCAGGCTCTTCCGCGATGGCAGGCGCACAAAATGTGGCTGGTGGTATCTCGGCGGTCAAGGCGGCCATTGAGAAGGCTCAAGGCTCAATTGAGAGCAACAGCATGCCTGACTTAAATGGCAGCACGCAGCAAAGCGGAGGTGGCATGCCTTCCGGCTCCGAAAGCAGTAGCCCGCTTGCCGCCGCCATGGGCAATCCTGAGCGCGGCTCACTACAACAAGCCGCCAGAGTCGCGGCACACACCACCGCCGAGCTCGCCAAAGGCGCAGGGGCAGTGCTCGGGGAGAAAGCCGCCAAGCTCGGCAGCGACTTCATGGAGAGAGCCCAGGAAACACTTGGTGGGCAGATGGCAGCTGCGATTCGGGGCCAGGAGGACGATCAACCCAACAGCATCGGGCCTGGAAGCGAAAGCGGTGATTCGCCGGAAGATGAGATTGCCGAGTTCGTTAATCGCGGCCGCCGCGACGAGAAATTTTAGCGGCTAAAATCAGGTAGCCCCGCCCGGGGCTACCGCTATGCCACTGGAACAGATTTCCAGTGCGAGAAGTCAACCGCAGAGACTTCTGCGGCAATTTCCTCCTCAGTCGGCGGCTCAGCGTCACTCAGGCCAAGCTTCTTGTTCTCGCGAATCGCGCTGGCCACTGCAGTTTTCGCAAGGACATTGCGCTCCAGCACACCAGTCTTTTTGTCTCGATCCGTCATAGGGGGAACCTCTCAGGTCATGGCCAAAATTTAGCAGCTAAAGTGCCCACGCAGCTTTAGCCGCTAAAATTCGCACGGCCGCAGGACTACAACTGACCATCCACCAAAGGAACAGGCATGAACGATGCCCCGCTGATTGAAGAGCCCTTGTTCATCACCGACGAAATCGAAGCCGAGATGATCAAGGCAGGCTACGTATTTGAGCCACCCAAGCATGTGTCTATCGGTCGCCTTTATGAGGTGCCCGGCTACGAATATCTACGCTGCAGCGACGAGAAGCCGAATTGTAGTGGCACAGCTTACTGAGGCGCGGATCAGGAAGCTGGGTAGAACCAGTGAAGAAGGGTCGCCTGAGTTAGACAGTGAGCCAAATAGCCGGCATTATCGGCTCACCACATGAGCCGAATAGCATCGCTAATCGGCTCACAGACGAGCATCCCCATGAATGACCCTCTCTGGATCTGGCAGCACCCCAACTGGCCGCACTTCAGTTGGCAAGCCGATGCGCTTGCCCCTCTGCTGCGCGCATGCAGCCAGGCTCAGGGCCGTTTACTCGGAATGCTCGGGGCAGTGAGCAGTGACACTGAAGTGCAGAGCAGCCTGGACGCCATGCTGCAGAACATTGTCACCTCATCAGCCATCGAGGGTGAGCAGCTGAATGTCGGCTCGGTGCGCTCATCACTGGCACGACGCTTGGGACTGAACGAAGAAGGTCGCACCACCTCTCGCTCCGAAGGCCTGGCGGAACTGCTGCTCGATGCCACTCGCGCCTATCAGCAGCCGCTCGATTTGCAGCGGCTGTTCACCTGGCATGGCTGGCTGTTCCCCAGCGATGACCAGTTGCTGGCTCGCCCGTTACGGATCGGCATGCTGCGCGGCGAAGAGCCCATGCAGGTAGTTTCCGGCCGGCTCGACCGCCCTATCGTGCATTTCGAAGCGCCGCCACGTGACGGGTTGGAAGAGCGACTAGGCGACTTCCTTGCCTGGTTCGAGAGCAGCCGTAGCGATGCCGGCCTCGACCCGTTTCTGCGGGCCGGCATTGCGCACTTCTGGTTCGTCACCCTGCACCCCTTCGATGACGGGAATGGTCGCCTTACGCGCGCCATCACCGACCTGGCACTGGCTCAGGGTGAACAGCAGGCCATCCGTTTTTACGCCATGTCGGCGAGCATCCTCGACGACCGCGCCGGCTATTACCGCATCCTGGAAGCCAGCCAGAAGGGCACGCTGGATATCACCGCCTGGCTGCAATGGTTCCTCGCAACGCTGCTCAAGAGCCTGGAGCAGGCCCTTGCTCGTATCTACCGCGTGCTGGTCAAAGCACGCTTCTGGCAGGCTCACCGCAGCCAAGCCTTGTCTGCCGAGCAGATCAAAGTGCTTAACCGCTTGCTCGATGGCGGCGAGAAAGGTTTCGAGAACGGCATCAGCGCCGCGCAATACCAGGCCGTGGCCAAGGTCTCGAAAGCCACCGCCACGCGTCATCTGAGCGATCTTGTTGAGAAGGGCTGTCTTGCCCGGCTGCCCGGAGGCGGGCGCAGCACGCGCTACCAAATACAGCACTCGGCAAACGCTCACGGCTAACCCCACAGCAACAAAAGCAGCGCACCGTAATGGTGTAGTGCCATTACGCCAAGTTTCGGTACTATCCGGTTGATTCTGGATTATCAGGACAGGAAATGGACTTCACTCCCGTCATTACGCAAGCTTGGGGCACGCTTGGCTGGTTTATCCCGCTAATGCTGCTGATCGGCCTGCTCAAGTCGCCTTGGGCCAAGGGTCATATTGGCGAACTCCTGGTGCGACTGTTTGCCCATTGGCAGTTGTGCAAGCAGACCTACCGCCACTTGCACAATGTCACGCTTAACACGCCTGACGGCACAACGCAGATCGACCACGTATTCCTCTCGCCCTACGGCATCTTCGTGCTGGAAACGAAGAACATGAGCGGCTGGATCTTCGGCAACGAGAGGCAGTCACAGTGGACGCAGAAGCTCTACAAGCACACCTTCAAATTCCAGAACCCACTGCGGCAGAACTACAAGCACCTCAAAGCCCTGGAAGCCACCCTTGGCGTTAACCCCGAGCACCTGCACTCGGTCATCACCTTTGTCGGCGGCAGCACCTTCAAAACCGAAGTGCCAGCCAACGTGACCCAGGGCATCGGCTTTATCCGCTACATCAAGTCATTCCAGCAGCAGGCATTCAGCGAGTCTGAAGTCGACTCCATGCTGCAAGCCCTGCAAAACGGCCGCCGCGCGCCAACCCTCGCCACCCACCGCGAGCACGTGCAAAACCTCAAACGCCGTAGCGATCCGGCAGCCGAGCGGCAATGCCCGAAATGCGGCAGCGCACTGCTGATTCGCACTGTGAAGTCAGGCCCGAAGGCAGGACAGCAATTCTGGGGCTGCTCTGCGTTTCCCAAGTGCCGAACCATGCAAAGCCTTTAACACACGGCCATAACATCAATCCCGCGCTTGGAGCCGCAATGTCCGTCCCAACCTACGACCAGTTTATTGAGCCGATCCTACGCTACCTGGCCGCCACGCCCGAAGGCGCGACAGCACGTGACGCCCATGAGGCCGCTGCTGATGCGCTGAACCTGTCGGAAGCTCAGCGCCAAGAGCTAATTGCTAGCGGTCAGGCCACGTACAAGAACCGCGCAGGTTGGGCCCATGACCGCCTCAAGCGCGCCGGCCTGTCCAGCAGCGCCAAGCGTGGGTATTGGAAGCTGACCGATGCAGGCATTACCTATGCAGCCCAGCACCCCGCTCCTCTGACTACGGATAAGGTCGAACAGCTCGCCATCGGCTTTATGGACGTGAAACTCACGAGCCCGACCGACGCTATCCCGCTCGATGCACAAGAGCAGCCTGCTTCGCCGCTTAGTTCAGCCACTGTTAGCCCTGACGACCGCCTAGAGCAGGCTCTACGTGAGCTCCGCGAGGCAACAGCTGCAGACCTGCTGGATAACCTCCTGCAAGTCAGCCCCAACCGCTTTGAAGTCATAGTGCTGGATGTGCTGCACAGCCTTGGCTACGGCGCTAGCCGTAACGATCTGCAGCGCGTTGGCGGCAGCGGCGATGGCGGCATTGACGGAGTGATCTCACTCGACAAACTCGGCCTAGAAAAGGTCTACGTCCAAGCCAAACGCTGGCAAGGCACGGTTGGTCGACCAGAGTTGCAGGCCTTCTATGGCGCTCTTGCAGGGCAGAAAGCCAAGCGCGGTGTGTTTATTACCACCTCAGGCTTCACAGCTCAGGCAATCGACTTCTCACGTTCAGTGGAGGGCATGGTGCTGGTTGATGGCAGTCGGCTGGTCAATTTGATGATGGACTACGAGGTCGGAGTAACGTCGCGCCTCCTAAAGTTACCAAAGCTGGATAGCGACTACTTTGACGAAGAATGACTGCAGAAAAAAGTAGAGCAGCCCTTTCGCTTACAAAAATTATTTAGAAAATCCGGGTCATTAAATGAAAATATCAGCGATTGAAATAAGCAATTTTCGTCTCCTTAGAGATTTTAGGCTTGATCTAGAAAACGACATATCACTTGTAATTGGCAAAAACAATACAGGAAAGACCTCACTACTATCAGCGCTAGAAAAACTCGTCTCAGAGAGAAGCAAAATTACTTTTGATGATTTCAACATAGTACTCAGAGAAAAGCTGAAGTCATTAATTTCTGGCGAAGAACCCATCCCTCAAGAAGACAAGTACACTCCACTTGGGATGGAGTTAAAATTAATAATCTCATACGACGAGAATGACGACCTAGGCCAAGTCGCCCCTCTTATTATGAGCCTAGACCCAGAAGACAATTTAATAAATCTAGGCTTCGAATACAAAATATCCCACAAGCAGCTCACCTCACTCTATACAGACTTTCAAGAGAACAAGGATAATTATGACGAAGATGCACTTCTTTATCTTTCTGAAAATCAACAGAAATACTTTGGAAGTATAATCAGAAAAAGCTACTTAAGCACAGATGAGAAAATATACACTGACCTTACAAAGGAAAAAATTTCTTTAGATGAAGTGATTTCATTTCGAGCCATAAGTGCAAAACGAAATGTAACCAACAAAGATAACGATAAGACCCTCTCAGGACAAACCGCCACGATATACAAAAGAACGGAGGAATCTGAAGAACAGAAAGACACGGTTAATTTATTCAAAAAAACCCTGCGCGGGACAGACAAAAACTTAAGCGCAATTTATCAAAACATGTTTTCCAAACTACTAACCAATGTCGATCGGTTTGGCGGAATATCACTATCTGAAACGGCTCTTACAATAGCCTCCACTTTGCAACACAGAGAGCTTTTAGACGGCAACACAACTGTTCTATATCGACATGAAACGCACAACCTGCCTGAGCACTTCAACGGCCTAGGGTATATGAATCTGATTAGCATGATCTTTGAAATTGATCTGCTAATGACATCATTCAGGAAAGCCATTACAGAACGGCCAGCCGCCCTGAATCTTTTGTTCATAGAAGAACCTGAGGCGCACACTCACCCGCAGATGCAGTATGTATTTATAAAAAACATAAAAAATCTCTTAGCGGATGGAGTGAAAAGAGAGGACGGGTTAGTAGTAAACCTTCAGACAATTATAACCACCCACTCATCTCACATCGTTGCCGAATGCGACTTCGATGACATTAAGTATATGAAGAGAGTTAACGGGTGCGCCAAGTGCAAAAACCTGAAAAGCTTGAGAAAAGAATATGAACAAGAAGATGGAAAAGACCAGAATAATCACTTTAAATTTCTAAAACAATATTTAACACTGAACCGTGCCGAGTTGTTTTTTGCTGAAAAAGCAATATTAGTAGAGGGCGATACCGAGCGAATTCTACTGCCGGCCATGATGAAAAAAATTGACCAAGAATCCCCTGCGAAGGACATCGCCCCCATCTTATCTCAAAACATATCAATTATTGAGGTTGGCGCACACTCGCAAGTTTTCGAAAAACTTATTCGATTCTTAGGAATTAAATCATTAATTTTAACTGATATAGACTCGGGGAAAACAATTCCTGACACCGACAAGGATGGGAACCCAAAGCTTAACAAGAAAGGCGAAGCAGTCTACACATCGAAAAAATGCCCTCCAAATGATCCTGATGCCGACCACACATCCAATAACGCGCTATGTTTTTTCCATAAAAAAAACAGGCAAGATTTAGACTATTTTCTGAAGTTAGAAAATAATCTAAAAATCTTCACGCACAACGAAGAAACATGGGTAGCGAGTGAAGATGGCTATCTTTATACAGCCTATCAAACCGAGGAAAACGGATATCGAGGACGTAGTTTTGAGGATGCCTTCTTCAACATCAATAAGGATTTGCTAGGAGATGATCCAGCAGCCTTCCCTTCTCTCATTGCCAAACATTTCACCCGTTATATTGAAGGAACACACAGTCCCTTTGAGTTTGCAGAGAAAGGCGTTGATAAGAAAACCACACTTGCTATCGATATCTTGCTAAACAGCCAAGCGAAAGGGGCATTTAGCTTCTCAAATTGGAAAACACCTGCATATATTCAGGAGGGCCTGGCATGGCTCCGCAGCTAGAAAAAACCTCCTACAGCCAAGAAACACTCAAAATCCTTGAAGCAACATCCCAGAATAATAACTTTCTTTTAAGCGGCGGTGCTGGCAGCGGCAAAACATACTCACTGGTTGAGACCATTAACGGTCTTACGAACCAACAACCGCTGGCGCGCGTAGCCTGTATTACTTATACAAACGCTGCCACACATGAAATTGAGCACAGAGCCAGCAATGACAACCTACACGTCTCCACTATTCATGACTTTCTATGGTCAAGCATTAAGCACTTCCAGCAAGAGCTGAAAACAACGTTAATCGAGTTGATAAACGACGAAGAGCAAAAGCTATTTAAGGTTCTTACGCCGGAAGGTGAGCCAGAAGCAATTGTTTCAATCGATAACGAAGTTCAATACAAGGACTACCTCAAACTTAGAGCGGGAATCATATCTCATGACCAGGTACTGATTTTAGCTCATGCTTTGTTTGCAAAATACCCTAAGCTTTGTCGCATCTTGAATGACAAGTTCAACTTTATTTTGGTCGATGAATATCAAGATACTAACCCCCTTGTAATCGCCATACTTCTACAACACTTATCCCGCACACCAAGACGAAACATCGTAGGTTTTTTCGGTGATGCTATGCAATCGATCTACGATCAGGGTGTTGGGAATCTGGATGATTTCAAAGGTGATGGCCGGGATAAAGTCACCGAGATCAAAAAAGAACAGAATAGAAGGAACCCTATATCTGTAATAGAACTCGCGAACAAATTTCGAACCGACGGATTGACACAAACACCATCTGACGACACTTCAGCACCAAACATGTCCGAAGGTAAGCCTATTGTAGGGTCAGCAAAATTTTTATATTCATCTAACTCCGACGTTCAAGCAGCCAGAGACCACCTAAACTGGGACAAGTCTACACCCCAAACAAAAGAGCTAAATCTGACTCACAACTTGATCGCTACCAAAGCCGGCTTCCCGGAGCTTATGCGCATCTATGACGCAGACAAAATTCTAGAATATGTCAAACGAATCCGTGACTACATCAAAACCGAGGAGCCCGAGTATTTAATTGAGGACAAGTCATTTGAGCAGGTTATACATGAAATACAAGCAGGGAAAGAAGGGAAAATACTAGCGAAAGTCACTGCTACAACAGGCCAAGCAGACTATATTTCCGAGCACTCTGATGCCTATCAGGCCGCACTCTCCACTCCCTTCAAAACAATATCCTCTATCTATATAGAGAAAGACATGCTGATAGATGATCAGAAAGCCGATCAGAGCATGTTGGGCGGAGGTGGAACGACAAGAGATCACTTGATCAAGCACCTTCACCGCATACAAACATTGATACAACTTTACACATTAGGTAATTTTAACGACTTTCTGCGATCAACTGATTACAAAATCGACTCTCATGCAAAGAAGGTTACACTTAAGAAAGAAATCGAAGAGCTGTCGCAAGCGGACGGAAAAACCATCGAGGAAATAATTGAACTAGCTCACATCAAGGGCTTAGTCAGAAAAGATGATCGACTATTAGAATTTCAGCGCACAAAAGGCTACATATACGACCAAGTCTGCAAAATTCCTTTTAAAGAATTCCAAAGCCTTTTTGAGTATATTGACGGCCAAACACCATTTTCAACCCAACATAAAACAAAGGGTCGGGAGTACGACAACGTTCTTGTAGTACTTGATAACGGAAAGTGGAACAAATATAACTTCGAGGCTTTCTTTACTGGAAAGGGCAAGGACACCGTAATAGAGCGGACTAGTAAAATCATCTATGTTTGCTGCACTCGTGCTCGACGAGAACTGGCCTTCTTTTATCCTCACCCAACACTCGAAATAGTTAACAGAGCTAAATTTTTGTTTGGCGATGACAACGTCATAAATTTAGATTCAACATGAGCCAACAGGATGACTAAAAAACAAGCAAAGCTTGGCCGTTTCACGGTACACCTGCGGTACAGTGCCCAGCTTCTAGCCATTTCGCCAAATTACGCTAAATCCCAGTAACCACGCTACTTTCAGATAACTGTACCTACGACAAGCTACGCACGATTTCACTGGGCTTGCAGCGTTTCCAGGCAACTCATAATCCTTTGGTCCACGGTTCGAGTCCGTGTGGGCCCACCAAGCAGAACAAGGACTTAGGCCAGTCGTGCGACTGGCCTAAGTCTTTTTGGCCTCCTGAAAACTGCGTAACATTCCGGCTACCGCTCGTATTGCGCTACGCCTAGCCTCTACGACGTTTAGCCCTGACGAAGCCAGGGTGCATAGGCTCCCACAGAAGACGTCGAGGCAAAGATGGCCAGCGATTCCCCCTTGTCCCAAGCGGTCGGCAGCCCGATCACCCGCAGTGCGATCTTTATCGTCGCGACCCTCAATCCGGGCGAGGGGCACAACGAGACCGTCCGGGCCTTGTGTGGTGACGTGGCGGGACTGGTCCGCTCGGTGGGCAAGCGCGTGCCGGAAGGCGATCTCTCGTGTGTAGTGGGCTTCGGTGCCGCGGCGTGGGATGTTCTGTTCGGTGCGCCGCGCCCCGCAGCCCTGCATGCGTTCCGCGAGATCGGTACCGGCGAGCGGGTCGCCGTTTCCACGCCGGGAGACCTGCTGCTGCATATCCGCGCGGAGCAGATGGACCTCTGCTTCGAGCTGGCGACCCAGCTGATGGCGCGGCTGGGCGAGGCGGTCACGGTGGTCGACGAGGTCCAGGGTTTCCGCTATTTCGACATGCGCAGCATCATCGGCTTCGTCGACGGCACGGAGAACCCGGTGGGTCGCGAGGCCGCGCACTTCACCCTGATCGGCGACGAGGACCCGGACTTCGCCGGCGGCAGCTACGTGCTGGTGCAGAAGTATCTGCACGACATGACCCGCTGGAACCAGCTGTCCACCGAGGCCCAGGAGCGCATCATCGGGCGTACCAAGCTGTCGGACATCGAGCTGGACGAGTCGGTGAAGCCGAGCTGTTCGCACAGTTCCCTGACCACCCTGGTCAAGGACGGCCAGGAGGTGAAGATCCTGCGCGACAACATGCCGTTCGGCCGCCCGGGAGCCGGGGAGTTCGGCACCTATTTCATCGGTTATGCCCGCTCGCCGGAACCGATGGAGGAAATGCTCGAGAACATGTTCATCGGCCTGCCGCCGGGCAACTACGACCGCCTGCTGGATTTCAGCAAGGCGGTGACGGGGAGCCTGTTCTTCGTACCTTCCGCCGCTCTCCTGGAGGAGCTGGCCGACAAGGCACCCTGATCGCCCGCATGAAAAAGCCGCGCAATCGCGCGGCTTTTTCGTTGCGGCCTTCAGCGCTTGGCGATGATGTACACCGCATGCACGATGCCGGGGATGTAGCCGAGCAGCGTGAGCAGGATGTTCAGCCAGAAGGCGCCACCGAAACCGACCTGGAGGAACACCCCCAGCGGCGGCAGCAGGATGGCGATCAGAATGCGGATGAGGTCCATGCGGTACTCCTTGAGGTCCATGGCGGCGGACGTCGCCGTACCAGCACAGACCCGCGCAAGCGCAGCAGGGTTCAGGCTGAATCTCAGGCGCTCAGGCTGCGCAGGTGCAGCACCCCGAACAGCAGCACCTGCAGCCGCGCCAGCATCGGTTGCGCCTGGCGCTGCAGACGCCCATGCAGCACGGCGATCTCCAGCACATGGATCACCAGCAGCAGCGCGGCGATGGCGCTCATGTAAGGGCCGGCGAAGGGGTGCAGCAGGTTGGCCAGCGCCAGGATCCAGAACAGCGCGAGTGCGGCCTTGGCCAGGGTCAGCATGGAAAGCTCCCGGTTCAGTTGTAGAGGAAGGTCGGGCCGGGATGTTCGCGGCCGTCGTCGACGCCGATCTCCAGGGCGACCAGCGCGTCGACCCGGGCGCTCAGCTGCTCGATCAGTTCGCGGTGTGACTGCGGCTCGACGGCGAGGTTGTTCAGTTCGTCCGGGTCGGCCTGGGTGTCGTACAGCTCCAGGTCGTTGCGCGCCAGCAGGTCGTCAAAGCCGGCCGGCGTGTGGTGGTCGGACGGCGCGAAGTAGCGGGCGAACTTGTAGCGGCCGTCGTGGATGCCGCGGAACAGCGCGCGGTTGTCCAGCGACGGACCGAGCTGCCCCTGGCGCAGGGACTCGCGCAGGATCGCCCAGGGCGTGACCTCGTCGGCGTGGCGCATCACCGACTCGGTGAATTCCGGGTCGAGGTACATGACCACGCCATAGTCGAACAGGTGGCCACGCTCGTCCCGGGCCGAGCGGCGGTCGGCGCCGCCGAGGCTGTCCGCCAGGCTGACGCCGGCCAGTTGCGGGTAGCGCTCGGCGCGGGTCACCGCATCCACCCCGGCGAGCTCCAGCACGGTCGGCGCGATGTCGACGGTCGAGCCCAGCGCCTCGCTGGTGAAGCCCTGGCGCACGTCCGGGTGGCGCACGATGAAGTTGACCCGGGTGTTCTCCCGGTACATGTGCGGCCCCTTCTGCCGCAACTGGTGTGCGCCGGCCATCTCACCGTGGTCGGCGGTGAGGATGACGATGGTGTCGTCGGCCAGGCCGGTGCCCTCCAGCGCCAGCAGCACCTGCTCGATGGACTGGTCGACGTCGCGCACGCAGTTCAGGTAGTAGCTCTGCAGGCCCTTCCAGGCCTCTTCGTCCTTGGGGTCGAGGTGGCCGTAGACGCGGTTGCACAGTTCCACGTCGGCGCGCTGGGCCCAGGGTTTGCGGCTCAGGTCCTCGCGATAGAAGCTGCGCGGCAGGGGCAGGTCCCAGCGCGTCTGGTACAGCCCTGTGGTCGGCCCCGGGTCGATCGGGCCGAGGAAGTTGCGGCGCAGGCGCGACTGCTCCTGCTTCGCGCCGGAGCTGTAGAACATGATGTCGTGCGGGTTGACGAAGTTGACCGCGAGAAACCAGGGCGCCTCGTCGTCGCGGTGCTGGTGCAGCCAGCCGACGGTATCGCTGGCGGTGACCTTGTCGAAGATGAAGCCGGTCATCAGCGAGCCGTGGGGGTCGCCGTTGAGGTTGTAGTCGGCGAAGCCGAACGGCAGCAGGGCGTCGCGGGTGCTCTCGACCACGCCGTAGGTGAGGTTGCCCGGCTGCTCGATGTGCGACAGGTGCCACTTGCCCTTGTAGGCGGTGTGGTAGCCCTGCTCGCGCAGCATGTGACCAAGAGTGGGCAGCCCGGGCGACAGCTCGCGGAACGGCGGCAGGCCGATGTTGGCGGTGATGCCCGTGTGCTGGGTGTGCTGCCCGGTGAACAGCACCGAGCGCGACGGCGAGCAGGGCGTGGTGTTGACATGGAAGTTGCCCAGGCTGGCCGCGCCGCGCAATAGCCGCTCGTGGCCGGGCAGCGGCAGCGCGCCGGGCAGGTCGCGGTGAGCCTGCTGCTGGTCGGTGACGATCAGCAGGATGTTCGGCTTGCGGCCGGCCGGGCGTATCCTGGCCGGCGCCGCCTGCTGCCCGAGAACGGGGGCGGCGACGCCCACGGCGGTCAGGGCGGCGGCCTTCTTCAACAGCTCGCGACGTTGCATGGCGCGATCCTCCGGTGGCCCACGGGTGGTGCGACGTGCCGTCCGGGCGCGTCGCGGGACATCAGCGCACGGTCAGGGCGATCGGCGCTTCGGCGAAGTCGAAGCAGCCGAGGAAGGTCTTGATGTCGAGCAGGTTGCCGTCGACCTTCACGTCGCCCAGCAGCGCGCCCTTGAGCAGGCCGTTCTCGCCGCTGATCACGGTGTCCAGGTAGGTCTTGTCGAGGGTCAGGCGCAGCGCTGTGTCGGCGTCGATACCCCGGCGCAGCTGGGCCACTCCGCGACGTACGTCCAGGCTCCATTCCTCGCCGATGTCGGGGAAAGCGAAGCCCAGGGTCAGCTCCACGTCGGCGCTCTTCTCCGGGTCGATGCGGGTCACCCAGTTCTGCAGGAAGATGCGCGCCGGCAGGTTCTTCAGCATGTCGCTGGAGAGGAAGGCGCTGCGCACGCGGCGGCCCAGTTCCTCGGCGCCGCCGTCGTCGAGCTTGCCTTCCAGCTCCATGGCGCTCATCAGGTACCAGTTGCGCCAGTTGATGTTCATGCTGGCGTAGCCGAGCTTGCGGAAGCTGCGCGCCTTGATGTCGCGCGCCAGCTTGTCGCCGTGGTCGACGCGGATGGCGTAGCCGGACAGTTCGGCGGCCCACTGGTGGTCGCCCTTGAGGTAGGCCTCGCCAGCCGCCAGCAGGACCTTCTCGCGGCCGCCCATGAGCGCGATCAGGCGCTCGGCCTTGTCCTTCGGCGGGATCGGGTCGAGATCCACCGGGTCACCCTGGAACCAGCCCAGGTAGCCCTGGTAGATCTGCCGCACGCTGTGCTTCACGGTACCGTAGTACTCGCGCAGGTAGGGCGTGTAGCCGGCCAGGTGGGGCGGCAGCTGGACTTTCTCGACCAGTTCGTCGGGGGTCAGGCCCTTGTTCATCCAGCGCACGGTCTGGTCGTGGATGTAGGCGATGGCGTCGCGGGTCATGCGCAGCACTTCTTCGACCTTGTCCTTGCCGCTCACCGGCTGGCCGCTGCACGGCCAGCCGGTGAGCGGCAAGGACAAGGTCGAAGAA
>CAZTHV010000014.1:0-23833 GCA_964613165.1 uncultured Marmoricola sp. | reverse complement strand
GTGCTGGCTGCGGCACGCCCGGAGGGCGACCAACCAGGCGCGACGGTCGCGGCCAGCACGGCCCTGAGCGCCCAGATCTACCTGATCAACCACCGGGAGCCGGGCTCCGACGCCGACTGGGAGGCCGCGCTCGCCCGGGCACGCTCCTGCGACGACGCGACGGCCGTCCTCTCCGCGGGGCAGTTGGACGACAGACGTGCCGAGGCCCTCTGGCTGTACGTCCAGTTCGTCGAGTCCCACCTCAGGGCGCACGAGGCCGACCCAGCGCCGGTGGAGCCGGGTCAGGACTCTCATGTCCAGGACTTCCTGACCAGGTTCCGCTCCGGACTGGCCGCCACCTCCGGCTCTCTTCCCCGTCATCCTGAGCTGTTCGATCGTGTCTTCAGGCTGATCGACAAGGCGGCTCCCGCTCCCGACGAGGACGCCCGTGACGCCAAGGGCCGCGAGCTGGCCTACATCGCGCGTGCCCGGCTCACCGGTGTGCCCGACGAGCAGCGCACCGAAGCGCTGTGGCAGCTGTGTGAGGCGCTGAACCTGCTGGCCCGTCCCACCATCGAGGAGATCGTCGAGGTCATCGACCGGAGCCGGGAGTACCTCTCGCTGATCGATGCCGGATCGTCCAACTGGAGGCGCCGGGCCGAGATCGCCGGATGGCACTTGGGCGAGCTGGAGGCTCGGACGGCAGCCACCACCGGTGAGTACGGGCCGGAGGAGCGGGAGTTCGCGATCATGCTGGCCCGCGAGGTCATGGGCAGCTACGAACCGGAGTCCGACGAGTGGTTCCACGCCGCGCGACGGCTCTACCGCAGGCTCGATCATGTCGACCAGACGGCGGCCGAGCTGGACGAGGAGATCATGCTGCGCGAGCGGCTGATCCCCTGGGCGACTACCCAGCAGAGCATCTGCGTCGGCTGCATCTGGAGTGGGCTGGGCACCTCTCTGCAGGTCCGGGCTCGCCGGTCCCGCATCCGTCATCAGCAGATGAGCGACCTCGAACGAGCCGCCCAGGTCCTGGCCCGCGCGGTCGAGCTCGAACCGGCAGGCATCGACCGGCTCCGTGCCGGCTGTCACTTCGCCGTGACCTCGGTCAACCTCGCCACCAAGGGTGCGATCCCCGTCGCGGAGGCCCTCGACCGGGCCGTGGCGATGATGCGTGAGGCACTGCTGGACCTTCCCGACGACACCCCACTGACCCTCCTGGGCCAGCTTCCGCTGACCGTCGTCCAGGCCATGAACGCCGCCGGCATCTGGCCCGCCGCACCCGACCTTCCGCGGGTGCAGGAGCACCTCATCGCATCCGACTCGTCCTGAGCGACGACAGCCCGGCCGACGACACTGCGGTACCGGCGGAGCTCACCGGACTCGCGAATTGTCGGACATCGCGATCTGCCCGGAGCACTTCTCCTTGACCAGCCGGTGCTGACGCCTTAGGGGCAGGGGCCGCCGCCGGGGTCGCACTTGCCCCAGCCACGGACAGCGGGGCTCCACTTCCTGCCACTCGGCGCGGTGTCGGACACGCCGCCCTTGGCGAGGCGGACGACGGCCCGCCAGGCACCGGAGTCGATGTTCTTGGGCGCGGTACCGAAGCAGCCGAAGACGTCGAAGGAGATGGAGATCCGCTTGATGCCGGTCTTCGCCTCGCGCGGGTAGAACGGCAGCCCGTCCTCGCTGTGGCAGGACCGCAGCCCCTTGGTCGTCCCACTCTTGGTCCAGCCGTTGACCTTGCGCAGCTGCTGCTTCACCGCGAGCCTGCCAGGCTTGCCCTTCTTGTTCTTCAGACCGAGGTCGTAGCGACCCTCCGGCGTCGCGTCGCCGTCGATGTCGTACCAGATCGTGAGGTGCTGCCCCGCCCGCAGACCGCCCGGGATGCGCACGGTGGCGCTCTGGGTCGAGTCCCAGTACCAGCTCGCGTCGAGCACCACCCGGGAGATGTTCACCGCCGCCGGCGACGTGCCGCTGTCCTTCACGACCACCCGCTCCGGCAGCGAGCTGTTGCCGGCGTACGCCGCAGCGGGCCACAGCGCCGCCACGAGCCCGACCGCGACGATCCAACGAAGCTTCCCCACCGCGTCCTCCGATCAGAGATGAACTGGGAGAAGCATCGAGCCATCCACCGTCTTCCCGCAAGCAGCGCGGTCTCCGGTGTAGGCGGAGGACCGTGACCAGCGCTCGGGCGGTCCGCGAGGTCACCTCGACTAAGCGACGACCGCCTCTGGGCCCGCCGCGAACTTCTTCGCGATCTTCGTGTAGAGCGACAGCCCACCGGGAATCTGACCGAGCAGTCTCTCGGCCCCACACGGGAGTGTGCCCGCACTGAGTTCGACGATCTCCGTGACGAGTTCGAAGACTCTTGTCATGAAGGCGTCGGGGCGGGAAGCCGCATCGCTGAGGAAGCGTTGCATCCCATCCTTCTGCCCCTCATCGTGTCGGTAGTCATCCGAGAACAGTTGAATTCGGTTACTACTCAATCGAGTTATCGAAGCGAGGCTGCCACAAGCGAAGTGCCCTCATCGGCACCGATCTGCCCGTTATCCTGCTGGCTTCCGCACGGCGGGCGAGAGCTTCAAGGCTTCCAGGACGTAGCAAGCACGAGAGGCAGTGCGTGGGCTCGGTGTGCGCGTCCCGGCGCCAGTCATCTAAGGTGCCCGGATGCTCGACAACAAGCGCATGGCCGTCGTGGCCGCTCTCGGCATCGTGCTATCGCTCCTCACTCCCCCCGCACAGGCCTATCCGTGTGGTCGGCCTTCGGGGTGCAGCTCCTTCGAGCTGGTCTCCGCGGGGGCGTCGTACGGCTGGTACCCGCTGAAGTACCGCTACGAGTTCAAGGGCGGCCCCACGCCGCCGAAGGAGTGGAAGGTCGCCGGCAGGGGAAAGCAGGTGCAGCGCAACGGCATGCTGACCCTCTTCGCGAAGCGCGGCAAGCAGACCCACCCGGTCACCTCGACGTGGACGGGCAAGGACTTCTACTACAGCAAGGGCCGCTGGGAGACCCGGATGCGGATGGCGCCGGAATCCAGGACCGGGAAGCCCTATCTCGTCCAGATCGCGCTGACTCCCGCCAAGAAGAAGCGCTACTACTGCGGCGGCCAGGACATCCACATCCTGCACTGGTCCCCGACCGAGCCGAGCACCGCACAGCTGGACATCAAGACGCTGCCGGGCTCCCGGTTCACCATGAAGAAGAAGCTCCCCCGCTCGGTCACCCATGACCAGTGGCACGTCTTCGCGGTCGAGGTGACCAAGAAGCGCGTTCTGTGGTTCGTTGACGGCAAGATCGCCGCCAACGAGCCACGGGACCAGGCGCTCTCGGGCGAGGAGTTCAAGTTCCAGGTCCGGCTGATCCCGACCAAGCCCGGCAAGGTGCACGAGAAGTTCCGCATCCAGCTCGACTGGGCCCGCTACTGGACGCTCAAGAAGCCGAACAAGAAGTCGGTGAGCGCTCCCAAGACCACCCGGACGAAGAACAAGGCTGCTTGCGGCCCCGAGCAGGTCGCAGCAACCGCCTCGACAACGAGCTGAGAGTGGCGGAGGACCGCGGACTGGCCGGACCGAACACGCCCGGGCGAGGCCGCGGCGATACGCGCTACCGGCTGTCCGTCGCTTCAAGGCAGAGGAGCAGGGCGATCCACGGAACGTCGGCATTGTGGTCCCACGCCGTCATTTCGGGGACTGTTCTCCAAGGTCTGCCAGCTTGACTGAGTCGTCGGCGAGACGGTTTCGGTCGATGCGATGACCGATGGTGGCGCGCAAGTCGTCGGCGACGTCCCAGATGTTGACGTTCATGGCTGCGGTGACCGTGTCGCCTCGGAGCCAGAATGCGATGAACTCGCTGGTGGACTGGTCTCCTCTGATGATGACGTCATCGTCGGGCTGGCCGAACCCGACGTATTCCATGCCGAGGTCGAACTGGTCGGTGTAGAAGTAGGGCTGCCAGTCGTAGTGTTCGTCGCCGCCGAGCAGGACCCGTGCGGCGAGTGTGCCTTGCCGGATGGCGTTGTCCCAGTGCTCGACCCGGACATTGGTCCCAAGTGCGGTGTTGTGGGCGTTGGCCACGTCGCCGGCGGCGAAGATCCGGGGGTCGGTGGTACGTAGTTGGGTGTCGGTGACGATGCCGTCGTCGACGTCGAGGCCGGCCTGCTGGGCGAGCTGGACGTTCGGAGTGGCTCCGACACCGACGACGACGAGGTCAGCGGGATAGATCACGCCGTTGGCACGTACCCCGATGACATGTCCATCTACCCCTTCGATGGCATCGACGGCCACGTTGGTACGTAGGTCGACGCCGTGGCGTTCGTGCAGCGTGAGGAAGTGTCGGCCGAGTTGGGTTCCCATCGCCGCCTTGAGCGGGGTGTCGGCGTACTCGAGGACGGTGACGCTCAGGCCCGCTTGTTTGGCTGCTGCGGCGACCTCGAGCCCGATCCAGCCGGCACCGATGACGACCAGGGCGTGGTGCTGGGCGAAGGCGGCCCGCAGGGCGAGGCTGTCGGCCAGGGTGCGCAGGAGGTGGACGCTGTCGAGGTCGACCCCGGGGATGTCGAGGGTTCGTGGTGAGGCGCCGGTGGCAAGCACCAGGTCCGTGTAGGGGACGGTGGCGCCGGAGCGCAGTGTGACGGCGCGTCGTTCGCGGTCGAGGGCGACCGCGGGGTCGTCGAGGCGAAGCTCGATGTCGTGCGTGGCGTACCAGTCAGTGTCGTGGACGTAGGTGCTGTCGGCTTCTTTCGTGCCGGTGAGCAGGTCCTTGGACAGCGGTGGTCGTTCGTAGGGAAGCGTGCCCTCGTCGCCGATCAGGGTGAGCGTGCCGCGGTAGCCGCTGTCACGCAGTGTGCTGACGACGTGCGCGGCGGCCAGTCCGGCGCCGACCACCACGATTCCACGGGAGTTGTCTGCCTGCGAGGTCATAGGTGTGTCCTTTCGCCGATGGCGGAGAAGAATTCGGCGCGAGTCGCAGGGACCTCTCGGATCGCGCCGGTGAGTGCGGACGTGCGGGTAGTGGTGCCATGGACCTGAGCGCCGCGCAGGCTCATGCACGAGTGCGTCGCCTCGATGACCACGCCGACGCCACGGGGTTCGAGCTGCTCGTCGAGCCAGTCGGTGACCTGCTTGGTCAGCCGCTCCTGGACCTGGGGGCGTTTGGCGAACATCTCGACCACACGCGCGAACTTCGACAGGCCAAGGATGCGTTGATCCGGCAGGTAGCCGACGTGCGCGGTCCCGGTGAACGGCAGCAGATGATGCTCGCAGACCGATTGCACCGGGATGTCGGCGACGACGACCATCTCGTCGTAGTGCTCGTCGTTGTCGAATGTGGTCATCTCGAACTCGCGCGCGGTCAGCATCTCGGCGTAGGCGGCCGCCATCCGCCGCGGGCTCTGCACCGTACTGGGAGTGTCGCAGTCCATGCCGAGGGCTTCCAGGAACCTGCGGGCAGCTGCTTCCGCCAGATCGAGGTCGCGCCTGAATGCCGGGGCTCGGTCTACGAGCGGCTCGGGCACCGGGAGAGCCGTCGCCGTACCGGCGCCCGAGCCGTTGGGCTGCAGGTGGGTCACGACCGATGTTGCCCGTGGTGCGCCTCGGCCAACTGCGCCAGAGCCAGCGCCGCCACGAACAGGCCGAAGTCACGTAGTGCGACATCGTAGAAGCCAGAGTAGGTAAGCAGGTTGACGATGATCCCGGCCAGCCACAACGCCACGACATAGCCGCCCCAGCGCGGTGCCACGGCCACCACGAGTCCGGCGACGATCTCGATGACCCCGATGATGTACATCGCATCGGACGCGCTGCCGGGCACGATGTCGTCGATCCACGGAGCGAGGTAGTAGGTCCAGTCGGTCAGGATGTTGAAGAACTTGTCCAGGCCGAACAGGATCGGGGCGACCGTGAAGACGGTCTTGAGCAGCAGGTACGCCCGCTCGGAGGGCGTTGCGGAGCGGATCCGGGCGGGAGCAGGAAGGTCTAAAGAAGTCATGTTAGTACGTTAGAAGATTCGATCTCTATCGTCAAGAAGATTATTCGTTAGAATGGGTGCCATGGTGGATCCGTTGCGTCACGTCACCGACGTCGGTGCGCTAGCCGACCGGGTGCGCCGCGAGCTGTATCTGTACGTCAGCGCTCAGGAGTCGCCGGTCAGTCGCGATCAGGCCGCTGCCGCCCTCGGTATCGCCCACCATCAGGCGAAATTCCAGCTCGACCGGCTCGAGGAGGCCGGGCTGTTGGAAACCGGCTTCCAGCGCCTCAGCGGACGCACTGGTCCAGGCGCCGGCCGGCCGTCGAAGGTATACCGACGCGCGGATCGGGAGATCTCGGTGTCGCTGCCCGGGCGCGAGTATGCCTTGGCCGGGGAGCTGATGGCCGAGGCGATCACCACCGCGTCCCGGGACCAGGTCCCGGTGCAGGACGCTCTCGCTGAGGCTGCGGCTGCAAGAGGTCGTGAGATCGGCCGCCAGGCGACGGCGACCGGAGAGCCGTTGTCCATCGCTGCCGCGGCGCTGGTTCGGTACGGATATGAGCCGCGTGGTGACGGCGCGCAGATCGTGCTGGTCAACTGCCCGTTCCACGCCCTGGCGCGGGCGCACCCTGATCTGGTGTGCGGCATGAATCAGGCTCTGCTGGGCGGGATGTGCGAACGCATCGGCGGTCTGACCGCGCACCTCGAGCCGGGCGAGAACCGCTGCTGCGTCGTGGTCAGAGCCGACTCGTCCACTGGCACGGCCGCGCCGGCGTAACCCTGTCGTCGCCGGCGGCGAGTGTTCGAGGACATCGGACTCATCCCGTCGAGGCCGGGCTGCGGATCGGTCGGGCTACGCCCCTCACGCTCCTCCGGCCGCAGTGAGCGCTCTCAAGACCACCCGGACGAAGAACAAGGCTGCTTGCGGCCCCGTCTCCCCCAAGCCGATCGCGCCGGCCCGTCCGGCAGCCTGAGCGGTCGGCCGCTCACTGCTTCCCGGCAACGAACCGCAGGGTCTCCCAGTCACCGATCTTCGCGCGATCACGGCCTTCCGCCGAGCCGCGCGTCAGCTCTTCCGCGTCGATCCGGAGCCAGCCCTCGTAGTCGACTGGGACCCGATGAAGCGACTGCACGATGTCTTCGCTCGACGGGTCCGGCCTGCCGATGTCACCGGCCTGGAGATCCTCGAGGAGGGCGCGGACCGTCTCCGCGGCATCGGACTTGTTCGTCCCGATGACGCCCGTCGGTCCACGCTTCAACCAGCCGGCCACATACTCGCCACAGGCAACGGCACCCTCCTCATCGACGACCCGGCCGAGAACGTTGCGCACGGTCCCCCGTTCCTCGTCGAACGGCACGTCAGGCAGGGCGAGACTGCGATACCCCACGGCGCGCAGGACGCACTGCACCCGCAAGTCCTCGAACTCTCCCGTTCCCGAGACCGACCCGTGTTCGTCCGTCGCGGTCCGCTCACAGCGCAGCCCTTCGACCCTGCCGGAGCCCAGGATCTCCACGGGCCGCAGCCCGAAACGCAGCCAGAGCTGTCTCGCCTTCACAGAGTCCTCCTCGCCGGCAACCCAATCCCGGAGAATTCCGAGGTTGGTCGCGGCCGCTCGCTCGAGATCCGGGTCCACATCACTCGGTATCTCCGACACCTTGACGTGGACGGACGCATTCGCAAGCTCGCCCAGCTCACGCAACTCCTTCGTCGTGAACTTCGCGAAGACGGCGCTGCGTCGGCCCAGGACGTGGATGTCCTTCACGCTGCTCTTGCGCAAGGCGTCCAACACGCCGGTTGGCATGTCGGTCGAGCCGAGATCGTCAGCCGTCTTCGCGAGAATTCGCGCGACATCGAGAGCCACGTTGCCAACCCCGACCACGGCGACCGACTCGATCTCGTCCAATGCCACCGGCAACCGAGCATCCGGGTGTCCGCTGTACCAGCCGACGAACTCGATCGCGGGATGACTGCCAGGCAAGGACTCGCCCGGGATGCCGAGCGGCCGGTCGACGGCGGCCCCGCTGGCGTAGACGGTGGCGTCGTAGAAGTACCGCAGCAGATCACGGGTGAGGTCGACGCCGAACTCGACACAACCCAGGAACCTCACCCTGGGATGCTCCAGGACTCGCTGCAGGACCCGGGTCACGGACTTGATGTTCGGGTGATCGGGCGCCACCCCGTACCGCACCAGGCCATACGGGGCCGGCAGCCGATCGAAGACGTCGATCGCGACCTCTCGTTCCGCCTGCTTGAGCAGAGCGTCGGCAGCGTAGATGCCTGACGGACCCGCGCCGACGACGGCGATCTTGAATGGCTCGCTCACGCGATGAGCCCTCCTGGGCCTGCCTCGAGGGCCGACCGGCCCGCGAGGCTAGACCCTCAGCTTGTCGACGTCGATGTCCGGTACCTTCGGCGCCCCAGTCGCACCTCCGGGTGATCCGTACACACCGAACATGGCCTGGACGGCGTCCATGATGGCGTGGTCCCCAGGATCCACGTCATCCTCGTAGGCGATCGCGTCGACGGGGCAGACAGGCTCGCAAGCGCCGCAGTCCACGCACTCGTCCGGATGGATGTAGAGCATCCGCTCGCCCTCGTAGATGCAGTCGACGGGGCACTCGTCGACACAGGCCCGGTCCTTCACGTCGACGCAGCTCGCACCGATGATGTAGGTCATGACGCCGCTCCCGCCCGCGGCTCAACGCCGGGCTGAAGATTCAGTCCGGAGACCCACTCGAAGCCTGTGCTCACCGCGAGCAGATTCGCCGCGATCCGGTCGGCGCGGTGGGCGGGCACGACCTGCTTCACGCCGTTCTCCAAAGCAGGCAGCGTCGCGATGCCCGTGATGGCAGCCACGGCACCAGCGGCGACCATGCTGGACGAGCGCGGATCGCCCGTCTTCTGAGTGAGCTCCTTGAGCGGAGCATCGAGAAGGACCACGTCCGCTCGGCCCAGCTGGCCGACCAGACGCCTGGTGATGAAGCGGCCGTCGTAGACCAGAACGCCACCGGGACGGATCTGCGGGGAGTACCGGTCGAACCAGTTGTTGTGGAGCGCAAGCATCAGGTCATACGAGCCGCGCTGCGCGACGCCCGGGTCGTCCTCGTCGACCGACAGGAAGCTTGCGATGTCGCCGCCTCGGATCAACGCGCTGTAGACGCTGTAGAGCGTTGGGGTCAATCCGACGTTGCTGGCCGACCAGGCCAGCAGCTCACCGACCAGCTTGCCTCCCTGGCCGCCACGACCCGTGATCGCAATTGACGTCGTCACGAGGCTGCCTCCTCCTTCGGTGCACGCCGGTCCACCACGATCCCGGTCGGGAAGTCCGTCTTCGAGGCGTCCTTGACCCGGTCCCAGGCCTCCGAAGACTCCATGCGCCAGTGCGTGGGACAGGGGCTCAGGACCTCGACCAAGCTGGTGCCATGTCCTTGCATCTGTGCCTCCAGAGCACGCCGGATTGCGGGCGAGAGGTCGCGGATCCCCTTGACCGAATGAATCGCCACGCGCTCGCCGAATACGAGTCCGGGGACATCGGCGACGAACTCGAGGGGCCGGATGGGAGTTCCGTACGCCTCGGTGCGCCCCTTCGGAGTGGTGGTCGTGACCTGATCCACGCGAGTGGTCGCGCCCATCTGGCCCCCGGTGTCGGCAAGGACACCGTTGTTCAGGATGATGGCGGTGATGTTCTCGCCGCGGACGACGCAGTGGACTGCTTCAGTGGTACCGATGCCGGAGAACGCGCCGTCGCCCAGGACACACACCACCGCCTTCTCGGGCCGCACGCGCTTGTAGCCGGCAGCGACCGCGATCGCACGTCCGTGAGGCGCGAGGAGCACGTCACCAGGCAGATGCGTGATCATGAAGTCGACACAGCCGATGTCCACGACGAAGACCGGGGCCTCCGGCAGGAAGCTGGCCGCCGACTCGATGGCCTGCGCGACACTGCCGTACCCGCAGCCCGGGCAGAAATCGAAGCCTTCAGGACCCAGGATGTTCAGGGCCGGCTCGAACACGGTCTTCATCACGCCACCACCTTGTTCGTCTTCACTGCGATGCTCTCGGCGAGCGAGTCCGGCGTCGGCGTCACGCCGCCGAGCCAATTGACGAGCTCGACCTGGCGCTTCGGAAGCACCGTCCGAACGTCGACCAGCATCTGGCCCATGTTGAGCTCCGCCACGACGACCCGGGCGGAACGTCCGGCAACCTCCTCGAGGCCGTCCTCCGGGAACGGCCATACCGTGATGGGGCGGAACACACCGACGCGGCCGTAGGCATCCGCCAGACTCGGCAGAGCGGCGATGGCGATCCGGGCCAGCGAGCCGAACGCGACGATGAGCATGTCGAGGTCGCCGTCCGGGCCCACGTACTCGTACCGCTGCTCCTGGGCCTTGACCTTGTTGAACTTGACTTCCCACTTCCGCGCGACTGCCTCGATGGCGGCGAAGTCACCAGCCTTCTCGTCCGCAGCGACGAGCTCGGGCATGACGACCTTCTGCTGACCGGTCGGCGCGTTTCCGAACTCGACCTCACGACGGACCGGCTCGACCGGCTCGCCGACCTCGTACATCTCGCTCGACGCGGCGATGATCTGGTCGCCAAGCACGATGACGTACATCGAGTACTTGTCGGCGAGCTCGAATGCGAGGCCGACGTGATCAACCACTTCCTGAACGGAGTCAGGAGCGAGGACGATCATCGCGAAGTCGCCGTGACCGGCACCACGGGTGGCCTGGAAGTAGCCGTCCTGCCCCGGCCCCAGTGAGCCGTCACCCGGGCCCCAGCGCTGCTGCAGGAGGACGACCCCCGGAAGCTCGGTCATGCCGGAGAAGAAGGAGAAGCCTTCGGACATCAGGCTGAATCCGAGGCCAGAGGTGGCGCTCATGGTCCGATACCCGGCCAGGCTCGCCCCGGCCATCATGTTGATCGCCGAGATCTCGCCCTCGGTGGGAACGAACACCCGGCCGTTTTCAGGGAAGACGACCGCGGCCTTCTCGAGAGCCTCGGTCGAAGGAGTGATCGGGTAGCCCGCGAACAGCTTGCAGCCTGCCGCGAGCGCCGCTTCGATCGCGGCGTGATTTCCGGTGCCGAATCGCTTCACTTGGCAACCTCCGCAAGAGACGGAGCGCTCTCCTCCTGGAACACGGTGAAGACACCGTCCGGACAGGAGCGGGCGCAGATCTGGCATCCGGTGCAACCCGAGCGAGCGAGCGTCACGATCGGCCAGCCCTTGTCGTTGAGCTCATCGGTCATCTCCAGGACGTCCTCCGGGCAGGCGACGACGCACAGCTCACAGCCTTTGCACAGATCTTCGGCGATCTGCACCGTTCCTACTTTGCGTGCCACAGGCGCTTTCCCTTCTAGGTACTGCTCGGTGCTAGTCGAGCCGGAATCGGTTCGTGAGGAGTGAGCGCGAGATGATGTGGCGCATGATCTCGCTCGTGCCTTCTTCGATCGTCTCGAGACGCGCATCGCGGAACCACTTCTCGATCGGGTGGTCCTCCATGTAGCCGTGTCCACCGAGCACCTGCATCGCTTGGCTGGTGACCTGGCAGGCCATCTCGGAAGCGAAGAGCTTGGCCATGGATGCCTGAACGCCGAACGGCTCCAGTCGGTCGGCAGCTCGGGCGGCCCCATGAGTCATGAGTCTCGCTGCATGGATGCCGGTCGCGGCATCCGCCAACGGGAAGCTGAGGCCCTGGAACTGACCGATGGGCTTTCCGAACGCCTCGCGTTCGTTGGCGTAGTCGACCGCGTACTCCAAGGACGCCCGGGCCATCCCGATGGAGCAGGCCGCTACCTCGATGCGGCTGAGCTCGAAGGTGCGCTTGGTGACGTCGAAGCCCTGTCCGACCTCACCGAGAACGTCTTCGTCCGGGACGAAGACCTTCTCGAAGAAGACCGGGGTATTGGATGATGCGCGCCAGCCCATGGTTCGCGCTCGGGGGCCGTACGAGATGCCGTCAGCGAATCCGCTGACGAGGAACAGGGTGAGGCCGTCCGGGCCCTCCTCCGAGCGCACCCGCGCCACCACGACCAACTGCTCCGCAACACCGCCGTTGGTGATGAAGATCTTCTCTCCGGTCAGCTCGTAGCCGCCCGCGACCTTGTCGGCTCGCGTCCGTATCGCAGCGACGTCGGACCCGCCGCCGGTCTCGGTGCAGGCAAAGGCGGCCAGGGTGAGCTTCGGCCGGCAGAGAGGCGCGAGCCACTTCTCCTTCTGCTCCGAAGTGCCGGCCTCGAGCACCGCCGACACGAACATGTTGACGCTCTCGAAGTACGAGTAGACGCCGACGCAACCCCAGGCCATCTCCTCCGCAACCAGAGCGGCGTCGAGGCTGGAGCTGCTTCCACCGCCGCCGAACTCCTCGGGGATCGCATAGCTCGTGAACCCCTGTTCGTGTGCCTCGTGAAGCAGCTTCTCAGGTACCGCCCGCTCCTGGTCGTACTGAGACGCGACCGGGCGCACTGCCTCCCGGGCAAAGGCGCGCGCCCAATCGCGGATCGCAAGCTGGTCTTCATTCAGGTTGACGAAGACCTCGGCGTTGCTCTGGTTCAAGGCCGGCTTCCCCTTCGGTGCGATGAACTGTTCAATCCGGTCAGTCGGACGTCCGACAGACTACAAACCCTCTCGTACGGCTGTCAAGCCGCTGGAGCCGCCTAGACCTGTGAGCCCTGATGGCCTTCGGTCAGCGCCTGGCGGACTCGCTGCAGATGCACCTTGCCGCTGGCGTTGCGCGCGAGCTCGGCGACGACGTCGAACCGAACGGGGATCTTGTAGTCCGCCAGTCGGTCGCTCAAGTGGGCACGGAGAGCCTTCTCGTCCAGTTGCTCACCGGCCGACAACACCAGCTGCGCGGCAGGGACTGAGCCAAGCACTCGGTCAGGAAGACCGACGACCACCGCTTCGACGACCTCGGGGAAGGCACAGAGAGCCGACTCCACTTCTCGGGGCGAGATCTTCTCGCCACCTCGGTTGATCAAGCCATCCTTGCGACCCAGCACGCGGTACAGCCCATCGTCCCCGCGGGTGACGATGTCCCCGGTGGACATCCACGCCGAGTCCAACAGCTCGACAGGCGCGGCCGCTTGAGTCCGCGCATCCCAATAGCCGAGCATCCGAGTCGGGGAGTCAACGAACAGCTCGTCATCGACAACGTGGTCGCGGGTCCCCGGGACCGCCACGCCGATCGCGTCCCAACGCCCGAAGGACTGATCGGCCGGTAGGTAGTGAGTCAGGCTGGTCGCTTCGGAGAGGCCGTAGACGTTCGACATCCTTGCGCCCGGGAACGTCCGCAGGAAGGCTTCCGCTGTCGCAGGCGACATCGGCGCGCCGCCATACGCGATCCAGGGCGTCACGCCCTCGACCGGCTCGAGTGGGAGGTCCGCGATCCTTCGGAGCATGGCCGGGACGCCGATGAAGAAGGTGAGGCGTCCCGACGCGATGCCGCCGGCAATGGTCGCCGGATCGAATCGTCTCAAGAGATCCACGGCGCCCCCGGCCACGAGAGCGTGACCCAAGCCGTCGATGAACCCCGTGTTGTGGAAGAGAGGCACCGCGATCGCGGTCCGCGTCTCGGGCGAAGAGGCGAACAGGCGGGCGTAGGTCTTCGAAGCGCCGGTCATCGAGGCGGCGTCGAGGAGCACCCCCTTGGGCTCACCTGACGTTCCGGAGGAGTAGGCGATGGCAGCCGGCCGATGCGGGTCGCCCGGTGTCAGTTCATCCGACGCCGGCGAGATCTCGGCTGCCATGACGGTCTTGAACCCGAGCTCGCTCGGTACCTTCGGCGCCTGCCATTCGTCCGCCAGGACCACGGAGGGCTGGCAGTTCCGGAGCATGAGCGCGGTCTCATGCGGAGACAGGCGGGTGTTCCCCGCAACCGCGATCGCACCGATCGCCTCGGCCGCAAGAAGACCGACTACCCACGTCCAATCGTTCTCCAGCGCCAGATAGACCCGGTCACCTGGGCGGACACCCTCCTCTCTCAGCTCTCGCGAGCATCCGGCGACCAGGCGGGCGACTTGCGCGTAGCTCAGGTCGACACCACTTGCGGCAACACGCAGCAATGGAGCCTCGGGTTGGATCTCAGTCCACACGAGGAGATGACCCAGGAGTGTCTCGGGGTCGGTCATCGTCTCCCCTCCTCGACCTCTTCTCCGATACCGGAGTCGAGTTCGACGGGCGTGCCCAGGTAGGCCTCACGGACCTCCGGGTGATCGCGCAGCTCGGCGGCTGCCCCGGTCAGCGCGACCGTGCCCAGTCGAAGGACGTAGGCGCGGTGGGCGATCTCCAGGGCCGCTCCCGCGTTCTGCTCGACCAGCAGCACGGACGTACCCTCCGCGTTGATCGTCTGCAGAGTGCGGAAGACCAGGCTGCTCATCTTGGGCGAGAGCCCCAGTGAAGGCTCGTCAAGCATGAGGAGTCTCGGCCTGGCCATCAGCGCGCGCCCGATCGCACACATCTGCTGCTCACCGCCGGAGAGGGTCCCCGCCTTCTGCTCCGCGCGATCGGCCAGCCGTGGAAACAGATAGTGAACGTGGTCGAGTTGCTTCCTGCGCTGGGCTTCATCGGCCAGGACCATGCCACCGAGCTCGAGGTTCTCCTGGACCGACAGATGGGGAAACAAGTGACGACCCTCCGGGCACAGAGCCACTCCGGTCTTGACGCGCTCGCGCGAGGACTTCTTGGTGATGTCCCTTCCATCGAGCTTCACGCGTCCGGAGGATGCTCGGTGGACACCGATGAGTGACCGGAGCAGGGTCGTCTTGCCGGCGCCGTTCGAGCCGAGGATCGTGCAGATCTCTCCGGCAGCCACGTCGATGCTCACCCCGTGCAGGGCCGAGGCGTTCCCGTATTTGGCATGTAGCTCTTCGACCACCAGCATCAGTAGCCTCCCAGGTAGGAGTCGATCACCTTGCTGTCCGCAAGGACCTCGTCTGGCGTCCCTGATGCGATGACTTGGCCGTGGTCGAGGACGATGGCGCGATCCGCGATCGAGCGGATCGACTGCATGTCGTGCTCGATGATCACGAGCGTGGTGCCCCTGCTGACGACGAACTCGTTCATCGCGGTCATGACGGTTGCGGACTCGGTCGGGTTCAGGCCGGCCACCGGCTCGTCCACCAGGAGGATGATCGGCTTGACCAGCATGGCGCGAACGATCTCCAGGCGCTTCTGCATCCCGTACGGCAGGTCGGAAGCACGCATGTCGGCGCGGTCGCGCATGTCCACGCGCTCGAGCTCATCCATCAAAGCGGCGTCTTCGAATCTGGCATTCTTCGCGAGCGCGGCAATCTTCAGGTTCTCGAAGACCGTCAGCCGCGGCAGGATTCTGACGTTCTGGAACGTCCGAACGATTCCGCGTCGAGCTGCCGAGTCAAGGGTGTGCTTGCGCAGTGGCGCTCCCTCGAACCGGAGGGTCCCTGCCTGGATCCTCTCGGCACCGGTCAAGACGTTGAACAGAGTTGTCTTGCCGGCCCCATTGGGCCCGATGATGGCAAGGCGCTCGCCGCGGTTCACGCCGAGGCTGACGTCGTTGAGCGCGGTCACACCTCCGAACCGGATCGTCAGGTTCTCGGCCTCCAGCACTGGGCTAGCCACGAACATCACCCGACCGGACGAGCTGGGGCCGCCGGGCCAGCGCTCGAGACAGCCGCCGCCGCAGACCGACGGCATCCGGCGAGGGAGGGCGCCGCTCGGGGATCAGGCCCTTGGGCCGCAGCATCATCACGAGGACGAGCGCCGCGCCGTACACCACGTCTCTGTAGTTCGAGAAGTCGCTCAACACCTCGGGAAGCAGGACGTAGACGGCGGTCGCCGCCAGGACGCCGAGGATGCTTCCGACGCCGCCCAGGACGACGATGACCAAGATGTTGATCGCGAGGATGGCTGAGAAGACCGTGCTGTCGACATACAGCATGTAGCCGGCGTAGAGCGAGCCAGCCAAGGCGCCGAGCGCGCCGCTCAGCGCGAAGACCGCGATCTTCAGGACCGGCACGCGGTATCCCATGGACGAGGCCGCCACTTCGTCTTCGCGTATCGCGTTCAGGGCGAGTCCGAACCGCCTCCTCCGGATCGCTCGAAGCCACAGGATGACGCCGGCCGCCACGGCCCAGACCAGAAGCGCGTACGAGGCCTTGCCGTCGAGGGTGTAGCCGAAGAGCCTGGGTGGGGGCATCGAGATTCCGAAGGAGCCACCCGTGAGGCCCCACACCTTGGCGTAGGTTCGCAAGATCTCCCCAGCCGCGAGAGTCGCGATTGCGAGGTAGTCCCCGCTGATTCGTACGGCCGGCAACCCGAGCAGGGCACCCATGGCGGCACCGAGAACCATCCCGAGTCCGACCGCGGGGAGGAACATGTCGATGGAACGACTGGCGATGATCGCGGTCGCGTACGCGCCGATGGCGAAGAAGCCGGCCTGCGCCAGGCTCAGCTGACCCGCTTCGCCGATGAGGAGATGGGCGGAGAGGCTGAGGAGCAGGAAGACCCCGATCAGGATCGTCAGGTGCAATCCGAAGTCTGCGGACATCAGCGCAGTTCCCTTCCGAAGAAGCCGGAAGGCTTGAGGATGAGGAAGACGAGGAGGATCGCGTAGGCGATGGCGTCTCGAGCCGAGCTTGAGACGTACGCGCTGGCTCCGACCTGGCTGACACCGATGAGCAGTCCCCCCAGAACTGCACCCGGGATGCTGCCGATCCCACCGAGAATCGCCGCGGTGAAGGCGATGATGCCTGCACTGAGGCCAACCGACACGTTGATCGAGTTGAAGTAATAGGCGACAAGACCTCCGGCGACTCCGCTGAGCGCGCCGGCAGCCGCGAACGTGAGGGTCACGATCCGATCGGTCGGCATGCCGATGACGTCCGCTGCGTCTCTGTTCGCGGATACGGCTCGTAGACTCCAGCCTGCTCCCGTACGCGCCAAGACCCAGGCCGTCAACCCGGCAAGGACGATGACGGCGCCGATGATGATGACGTTGGTCGGCGTGATGTACAGCGGTCCGACCTTCCAGGAGTCACCGATGTCGGGAAGAACGAATGTCTTGGGCCCGACGACGTTGAACATCACGCCTTGGATGACCATGGACAGGCCGAGGCCGGTGATGAACACCGAGAGCAAGGGCGCCCGCTTGAGCGGCCGGAACCCCACCAATTCCACGGAGGCATTGAGTAGGGCTCCGACCGCTGCCGCGGCCAGCAGACAGAGCGACCAGTGAAGGTTCTGCGACGCTGCCCAGTAGGCGACGAAGCCGCCCACCATGTAGACCTGGCCCTGGGCGAAGTTGATCGTGCCGATCACCGCGTAGGTCAGGGTGTAGGCGAGCGCGGCCAAGGCGTAGGTTCCGCCTAGCGTGAGTCCGCTGAGCAACTGCTGCTCCACTGGTAGTCCTTTCGGCCTAGCTCTGCTCGTGCTACTTCTCGGTCGAGACGAACTTGCCGTCCGACACCTGGAGCACCATGAGTTGCTTGTTGATGTCGTGGTACGGCGTCTGGAAGGTCTGGTCGGCACCGGTCACGCCGTCGTACTCGATGTCGGCCAGTGCGTCCTTGACCTCGGTGATGTCCGAGGTGTCCTTCGCGTCCTCGAGGGCCTTCGCGATCATCTGGACGGTGTCGTAGCCGAGTGCGTGGTTCTCATCGGGCTCGACGTTGAACTTGGCCTTGACGTCTTCCACGAACTTCTGGACGAGCGGGTCGCTATCCGCGTTCGGGAAGAAGTCGGTCGACACGATGGCTCCATCGGCCGCCGACTGGCCCGCGATCTTGACGAAGTCGGGAGAGAACAAGCCACTGGGACCGGCGATCTGAGCGTCGATACCGAGGTCGCGAGCCTGGCGTACGGCAAGGCCGAGCTCGGTGTAGTAGCCCGGCGTGAAGAGGATGTCGGGGTTCTCGGCTTTGATCTTGCCGAGCTGGGCACGGAAGTCCTGAGCTCCAGCCGTGTAGGCCTCGACCGCTACGACCTCGCCGCCCTGCTTCGACCAGCTCTCCTTGACGGCGTCCGCGCCCGCGGTGCCGTAGGGGCCGTCGTCGTAGAGGACCGCGGCGCGCTTCTTGCCTTCCGACACCGCGTAGTCCATGAGGATCTCCATCTCCTTGGGCGTAGTGGAGATCGCCCGGAAGATGAAGTCACCCTTCTTCGTGATGTCCGGGTGGGTGGCACCCGGAGTGATGCAGATGACCTTGCGTGCCTGACAGATCGGAGCAACCGGAAGGGTCTCGCCACTGAGGACCGGGCCGACGACGATCTCGTAGCCGTCCCCGATGAGGCGCTGGACGCCCGACACCGAGAGGGTCGGGTCACCCTTGGTGTCGACCTTGGTGGTAGAGAGCTTGATGTTGCCTTCCGCGTTGATCTGGTCGACGGCGAGTTGGAAGCCCTGGTAGGCGCTGGTTCCGTAGACTGCCGCGTCACCGGTGAGCGGGCCCATGAATGCGATCTTGATGCTGTCATCGCCCCCAGCCCCACTCCCGTCGCTCGAGTCCGACCCGCAGGCGGCGGTGCCGATTGCGAGCGCAGCGGCCGCCCCGATCACTGCCCACGTTCTGAGTGTTCGCATGCCAACTCCTCTTGTTCGCTGTTGTGGATCCCGAACCAACTACTGCTTCCGAGACGTTCTTGGGTTCGCCTACCGATGTGAGCGACGAGCGACGGCCCGGATGGGCGCGTCGAGCAAGGGAGCGCTGCAGCTCACTCGCGGTCGCATCCCGCGATCCTGAGGGCCGCGTCGATGCTGAGGTCTCCGATTTCGTCGAGCGAGAGTCGTCCGTCCGGCTGGTACCAGACGCCGATGTGGTTGCACATGCCGAGCACGGAGAACGCCGTGAACTTGGTGTCCAAGAAGTGGAAGGCTCGGGCCGCCCGGCCGGCGGCCAGGACGTCCTGGATCATCTGCTGGTACTGATCGCGCTTCGCGATGATCAGTCGGCGGTTCTCGGGCTCCAGATGCTGCAGCTCCCGGTCACCGACCATGCCTTCACTGGCACGAGTGCCGAGAAGAACGACGTAGCTGCGCACCATGTGACGGAACTGGTCCACCGGGTCGTCCGACGCGGCAGCGGCGGCCCTGCCGGAATCGATCAGGTCGTCCATCGTTCGCGACATGAGGGTTGCGAGGAGTTCCTGCTTGTTCGCGAAGTGGTGATAGAGGCTCGGAGCCTTGATGTTGAGCGCAGCGGCGACATCGCTGAGCCGGGTGGCCCGGTACCCGTGCTCGTAGAACAGGACCGCTGCCGCTTGCAGGATCTGCTCGCGCCTGTCGACGACGGGATCGTCGTTCCCCGACGGTCCCCAGAGCGCTGCCGACATGAGCTGACCCCTGCCTAATTTCGATTAGCCTAACGGCGATTAGGGGGACTTTAGGTGGTGACCTAGGTCATGTCAAGGGTTCACGGGACCGCAGCGGCCAGCCCGGCCTAGTCCAGTCGGTCATGCGTCCGACCGTCCGGTTTCGGGCGATATCGTCGATCCAGCGCCGGCTCGGTCACGGACCGAACGAAGACGGCCCGATCCTCACGGCTCGCGAGACCGGCGTCCTCCGACGGCCGCGACGGGCCTGTCGAGCAAGGACATCGCAACCGAGCTCTGCACCGGCCGCTCGCTGCCCATCCACGACAGGCTCAAGGATTCGGAGTCTGCGGGAGAGCCGCTGCGGCCAGGTCCGCGGCGGCGTACCCGACCATCTGCATGGCAATCATCGCGACGCGGCTGGAGACGTCGCTCACGCTCAACTCACCGCCCGGCTCGTACCAGTGCGCAACCTGGTTGGCCACCGCGAGAATCGAGAAGACAGCGATCTTCGCATCGACCACCGTGAAGACTCCGGCTTCCACACCACGATCAACCATCTCTCGAATGGCTTCCTCGTAGGAGTCTCGCCACTTCACGACCGTTGCGTAGTTCTTCTCGCCGAGCGCACGGAGCTCGACATCGGCCAGCAAGGTGAGCTTCTGGTGGGTTGCCGCGAACTCGACGAAAGACCAGGTCGCCCAGAACAGCTGGACCTCGGGAGCGGACCCGTGCTCCGCTCGCACGCGCTCGAGCGACTCCAGGAGGGGCACCATCGCCTCCTGCATCAGCTCGAAGAGGAGGCCTTCCTTGCTCGGGTAGTGGTGGTAGACCGTGCCGAGTGTCACCTCGCATTCACGGGCTATCTCGCGTAGCGACGATGCGTGGTAGCCACGGCTCGCGAACGACTCGAGCGCCGCGCTGCGGATCGCTTCGGCTGTGCCGATGTCGACTCCTGGCTCCACGAGCCGCCTCCAATTCTCGTCTCGACCCACCAAGATCTGGCCTCGAGGATCCAGCGTAGGCCCAACGCGCTACCGGGTGCCGCCCCCGTGCGCGGACGCTCTCATGTCTTCGACGTGCGTCCTCGCCTCATGCCTCGAAGTCGGAGGCCGGCTCTGCGGGAGTGACGCACCCTATGCCGACAGGGAGCTCGGATCGCTTCCTCAGGCGCTCGCAGCTCACCTAAGAGCTAGCAATAATTCACCTGTTATGCGAACTCCGCCGCCAGCATTGCTGCCGTTCCTGAGGTCACAGGTCCAGGGCGACCTGTTGGCGCTCGTCTACCTCAACCCCGACCAGGAGTACAGCATCACCGAGGCCGCGCACCGGATCGGCGCCTCGGTGAAGGCCGTCCATCAGGAGGTCACCCGACTGGTCGAGGCCGGCCTGCTGGCGGTGACCTACGGACCACTGCCCGTCCTGACCCGATCCCCGACCGGACTGGAAGGTGTTCACTGAGGCGTTCATCTACGGGTCGTGGGCTTCCGGCTACCACGGCGAACCAGGTCCTGTTCCAACCGATGTCGACGTGCTCGTCATCGGCGCCGACGAACGCGTCCAGGCCAGCCGCGAGCACGGATGAGCGCGGCGGCTGATCGCGACCCGCGACGATGAGGAGTGTTCGACAGCGAGCATGACTGTGCGCCCGGATTCACAGACGCGATCGTGCCCGGCACCTGGATGCTTCTTCCGCTGGACGTCAGGCGTTAGCGGAAGGGCGTCGTGGTCTCTTCCACCTCAGTTGGCAGATCGTTGGCACACCGACATCCACCGCTTGCCACACACGCGATGTCAGACTGCCCAAGTGCAGCCAAGACCATGGGAGCAGATTGACGCGTCCGCATGGGAGGTGTGGGAAGTCGAGCAGTCTGGTTCTTCGGAGGCCACGTGGCTGGTGGAGCCCTCGACGGGCACCCGTTGGTTGCACAAGGACACGAAGATCCCGAGCAATGGTGTTGAGCAGGGCGAGGACTGGTCTGAGGTCGTCTCGACTCAGATCGCCGGCCTGCTCGGCATCCCCTGTGCGCCAACCATGTTGTGCGTCCGCGGTGGACATAGAGGCTCCTTGTCGCGGTCCATCGTCCCCAAAGGTCACGATCTCTGGGAAGGCGCCGTGGTGCTGGAGACCGCGGAGGTCCCCGGCTTCTACCGACAGATCGAAGGCAGACCACCAGCCGTTGACCCCACGCGTCCCGGTGTACGTCGCCCGGGTCACAGTCTTGACAACATCAAGACTGCCCTCGATGGCACCATGCCACCCCCCGGTTTCGACGGGCCTTCAGGATTGACGGCGTTTGACGTGTTCGCCGGGTACATGGTCCTGGACGCCTTGATTGCCAATCCGGATCGGCACGAGCAGAACTGGGCGAAGTTGACACCACGCCTCAGCACGCTTCCCGAGCTGCTTTCCCCGTCCTACGATCACGCCAGCAGTCTGGGTCACAACCTCGGAGATCCGGCTCGGCAGCGGTTCATCGACGACCCAGAGCGATTGGAGCAGTGGGCCGCCAAGGGCCGCGCCGCGCGCTTCGAGCACCGCCTCCCCGCCCCCAGCCTCGTCGATCACGCTGCTCAGGCGGTCGCCATGTGCACTGACGAAGGTGCAGACTGGGTGCAGCAGCAAATCCGCGAAGTCGACCTCACCCCAGTCCTGGAGGCCTTGCAGCGACACGAGGTCCCCGAGATGTCGGAGGAGGCGGCTAGATTCGCACATGTCCTACTCGACCTGAACCTAGGGAGGCTCCGCGATGCAATCCGGCTCCGTGCTTGATCGGCACCATTCCATGCCAGACGGCACTGTCGTTCGCGACCTCCTCGTTCTGTGGCAGCATCCCGGCACACGTGAACTCATACCGATCGGGCGACTCGGTCACCACGGTCACGCGTACTCGTTCGCATACACGAGGGCCGCTGCCGACATTCCTGACTTCCGGCCCCTGCCCGGTCTGATAGACCTCCATCGTCGATACGAGAGCGACCACATTCCCGCTGTCTTCGGGCAGCGCGTCATGGACCGCGATCGCCCTGACTTCGGCAGTTACGCCCGTGCTCTTGGCCTCGATCCTTCACAGGCGACTCCCTGGGAGCAGATTGTCGAGTCGGGCGGACGGCGGGCGGGTGACACCCTTCAGTTCATGCCTGTCCCGATGGTGGTGGACGGCCGTGCAGTCGCCCGGTTCTTGGTCAACGGCGTGCGTCACATCACTGAGGAAGCGCACATTCTCGGCGGTTCCACCATCAGCACAACTGTCGAGCAACAAGAAGCAGCGATCCAGAGTCTGACGATCGGCTCCACGGTTCTGATAGAGCGCGAGGATGACAATCCAATAGATCCCGATGCATGTCTGGTCACCGTTGACGGCGTGCCCGTTGGGTGGGTGCCGCGGGCGATGTCGGCCAGCGTCAGAGAACTCGCCACGCAGCCTCTTAGGGCGACGGTTCACAGAGTGGCCGGGCCCGGGACTCCACCGCATGTTCGGCTTGTTGTCGACCTCGAGGTTGCTGCCCCGCCCGGGTTCAGGTTCGATCGACCAGGGCATTGGGAGCCGCTTGGGTCTCAGTAGATCAGGGGGTTAGGAACTCCCGCGATCTCCAGGTGAGCGTCGAGGGGCATGTACGCGCATACACGCTCGTAGGTGTGTGACAGGCCAACTACGTCCAGGCGGGCTTCCAGATGCCGATGAAGATCCAGGAGATGTGAGACGTCGCCCGTGGCGTATTCGATCTGCTCGACGCTCAAGGTCCGCCTGGACCAATCACTTGTTCTCACCTCACCCTTGTCGATGTCCACGCCAAGGTGGCGCGCAAGCAGCGCCTTGAGGCTGTGGTCATCGAGCGTCGGATCAAGCAGGCGCGACGCGGCCTTGGTGCAAGCCACCGAAGTGGTCGCGACTCCCCACTGGGCTTCGAGAAACCTGAGGTCGAATGGAGCAAAGTGCATCACCTTCAACACCGTTGAGTCGGTCATCAACGTGGCTAGATGCCGCGGTTCAGCCTCCACCTGCCTAAGAAACACGGGGCCAGTTGCCGGGGTGAACAACTGGCATAGATGCAATCGGTCGCTGCGCCAGTCCAGCCCGCCGGTCTCCGTATCTACGGCTACGCGACCCGCCGCTCGCATCGCCAGAGCGATCTCGACGGGCAGGTCGCCTTCTACGAGCGTCACGGGCACCCCTGGACGGTACTCCCGCAAGGCGAGCCCGCGCCCGAACACCGCTTCTCGTCGCCGTACTGGCCTTCAAACGAAGGAGCGGGGGTCGTGGCCCGGTGCGTTGCCGGGCGGCTGCACGCAGATGATGGGACGCTCGGCATTGTCGCGGACCATCCGCCATAGTCCGGCGTTGATCCGGCCGTGTGCGAGATGTATCCAACCGCTATAGATGATGCGATCACGCCGTCGAAGCCACACTGGCGTGGCTGGAGCAGGAGGTCCTGTTCACACGCCGCGGCGTGTCCACACACCGTGATGCCCGCTCAGCCGACCGGCATCTGCACTGCCCCGCGGCCTCGACCATCTTCTTGAATCCCTCGGCTCGCGACAGGTTCTGGGCGTCTGTCGGCAACGCTCGAAAATGAGGCCGATCCGACGCTCGAAAACGAG